>JADMKJ010000135.1 GCA_015478855.1 Proteiniphilum sp. | reverse complement strand
GATTCAGACCACCCTCAACCGTTCCAACCCATAGATTTTCATGCTCATCTTCAAGAATGGCATTGACAGGGTTCCGGGAAAGGGAATTCTCCACATTATTGTCATGCGTATAGTTCCTGATAAATGCATTCCTGGGAGACAACTTATTGATTCCTCCTGTCTCTGTACCCAACCAGAGTATACCCTCTTCATAATAAATAGCATTGATAAAATTACTGTTCAATCCGTATCCGTCTGTTGATTTCTCTTCAGCTATCTGTTCAAACGCATCGGAAGAGGAGTTATATATATTGATACCTTTCAGCGTGCCGGCAATCAGCTGCCTGGTGTCTGTCAACGCCAGTTCAGAAACATAATCATGTGACAGTGAGTGGGGATCATCATCCCTGTTTCTGTATACCTTCATCACATCTTCATTCCTGTAATACCTGTACAGACCACGGTCGGTACCGATCCAGACATCATTCTCCTTGAGCAGGAACTTCATGATCATTGTTTTGGTCTCAAACTTCAACATCTCAGAAACAGGTTCGGCTTTGAGGTGATTGTTCTCTGACGGGAACAACTTATACACTTCATTGTTGAAACCTGCCCAGACATTGCCATCACTGTCCAGATCGGCAAACGCCACAAAAAGCTCACCCTGCAGATTAACTTCATACCGGAGTATATTCTGTATGTCACCCTCTTCGGAAAGTTGAACCTTATAAATTTTATTGGAATACAACCAGATATCTCCTTTAGCATCTTTCATAATATTGACCACCGGGTTATCAGGAAATGACAATTTGAGTGAATCAATGCCTGGAAAGAGTTCCACCTTCTGATGCTGCCACAAGTCCAGCACATCAAGGCCACCTTCCGAGGCAATCCATAGCCTGTTGAAATCATCTTCACATACTTTGTGGACAAAATTTCCTTTTATAGCTACAGGAGAAGAGTTCATATTATAATGCACGAACTTGTATCCGTCGTAACGGGAGAGTCCCCCACCTGTCGAGATCCAGAGATAACCGGTCCTGTCTTTGTAGATATCATCTATATAGTGATGCATCAGGCCATCATCCATTGTGACAAACTGTATGTTGTACTCGTCACCGGAAAATTTCTGTGCAGGTAAAAAGACAGAATGAAGTATTAAAATACAAATAAAATAAGTAAACTTTCTTTTCATGATACCTTCTCAATAATCACAAAAGTAAAATAATTTTCAACCTAAATAAGTTAAAATAGAACTGTTTTAGGGAATTATTCGATTTATCCACCATCTGTGTTCGTTTCTCTACCTTTTCATGAAAAAATAACATTTTTTTTGTAGTTGAATAATAACAGTAATAAAAACACCGTGAGAAAAAATATCTGTCAACAGCTATACAGTTTCCTTATTGTCCTCTCTCTGTCACTTTTCTTGTGCTCCTGCAAACAAGAGCAACCGACCATTCCGGCAGAACAACCGAACCCATGGGTTGATGACTATACGCATCTCGCATCAATGGAACATTACAAAGAGTGGGGCACTTACAATGTACATGATCCTGCAATTAAAAAGTTCGGTGATGATTACTACATCTATTCCACCGATGCCATCTTCGCGGAAAACGCAGAGATAGCCAGGGAAAAGAATGTCCCCCTGGGAAACATTCAGATAAGGAAGTCGAAAGATCTTGTTCACTGGAACTTTGTGGGATGGGCTTTTCCTGACATCCCGAAAGAGGCTGTCGACTGGGTGCATGCCAACAATGCAGGAAGAGGAGCTACTAACATCTGGGCACCCTATGTGATGAAACAGGGTGACAGATACAGGCTATACTACAGCGTATCGGCATTTGGTAAAAAAACATCATGGATCGGTCTGGCCGAATCCGCCTCTCCCGAAGGACCATGGGTAGATAAGGGGGCTGTAGTGAAGAGCAACAGTCAGACACCGATGAACGCCATCGACCCGAGCATCATTGAGGATGCAGAAAACGGAAAGGTGTGGATGCACTACGGATCCTATTTCGGAGGCTTGTACTGCGTCGAACTCGATCCGACAACAGGATTAACCCTGAATAAAGATGACCGGGGGCATCTGATAGCCCGCAGGGCCAACTACAGGAAAGACAACCTTGAAGCACCGGAGATCATTTACAACGCTGAGCTGAAGAAATACTTCCTTTTCGTTTCCTATGATCCGCTGATGACTACCTACAATGTGCGTGTGGGACGATCAGACAAACCGGAAGGACCTTTTCTGGACTATTTCGGGAAGAACATGAACGATACCACCAACAACTATCCTGTGCTGGTCGCACCATACCGGTTCGACAATCATCCCGGATGGGCAGGTACCGGACACTGTGGTATCCTTGCCACAGACCACGGACGCTACTTCATGGCACACCAGGGACGTTTGTCTCCGGGAAATCACCTCATGGTACTGCATGTAAGGGAGCTTTTCTTCACTCCCGACGGCTGGCCGGTTGTCTCGCCTCAGAGGTATGCAGGTGACGATTTGCGGGATGTATCAGCAGAGGATATTGCGGGAGAATGGGAGCTGATCAGGATCAGGGAATCCAAATATGAACGGCAGCTGGAAGCAGGGCAGATTTTGTGGGGTGAGGGCAGTTTGGAAAAAAAGGAGTTGAACGCTTCATTCCCTCTGATTCTGAACGCCGATGGCAGTACTGATAAGGGAACATGGAGCTTCACAGAAAAAGATCAAACAATGACCTTAACTTCAGACAATGAAACATTCCGTAATTTATTTATCTTTGCAGGGCACGACTGGGAAAAGCAGACCAGGACTATCCTTTTTACCGGATTGGATGATGAGGGTCGTTCGGTATGGGGTAAACGTACAAAATAATAATCACATAAATATAATCAGACATGAAGAATTACAAGAGTCTTTTCATAACCTTGCTGGCACTCACTTATGGTTTTGCCGTCCATGCCCAGACAAATGAGATGATCATCCGTACCAACAGGCACGGTGCAGAAATTCAGCCTACGATGTACGGTCTGTTTTTTGAAGATATCAACTATGCCGCTGATGGAGGCCTCTATGCCGAACTGATCAAAAACCGCTCCTTTGAGTTCCCCCAAAATTTTATGGGATGGGAAACATATGGAAAGGTGACATTGAAGGATGACGGTCCCTTTGAACGAAATCCACATTATGTACGTCTCGATGATCCCGGACATGAACACAAACGCACCGGATTACAAAACGAAGGCTTTTTCGGAATTGGTGTTGAGGCAGGGAAAGAGTATCGTTTCTCTGTATGGGCCCGTATACCGGGTGAAGCAAGCAAGATCAGCGTACAGCTGGTGAATGAACCCTCTATGCGGGAACATCAGGCAGTGGCATCAGAGGAGCTGGTCATCGACACAAAAGAGTGGAAAAAATACCAGGTGATATTGAAATCGTCTGAAACACAACCCAAGGCGTTATTACGCATATTCCTGGCATCAGGAAACCCGGTTGAACTGGAACATCTCTCTCTCTTCCCTGTAGATACATGGAATGGACATGAAAACGGTTTGCGCAGGGATCTGGCACAGGCACTGTATGACATCCGTCCGGGCGTTTTCCGTTTCCCGGGAGGATGTATTGTAGAGGGTACCGACCTGGATACACGCTACGACTGGAAAAAAAGTGTGGGGCCGGTTGAGAACAGACCGTTGAATGAGAACCGCTGGCACTACACCTTCCCACATCGCTTTTTCCCCGATTACTTCCAGAGCTACGGCCTGGGGTTCTATGAGTATTTCCTCCTTTCCGAAGAGCTGGACGCTGAGCCACTGCCGGTGCTGAGCGTCGGACTGGCATGTCAGTTTCAGAACAATGAGGAACATGCACATGTGGCTGTCTGTGACCTGGATGGTTATATCCGTGATGCCCTCGACCTGATTGAGTTCGCCAACGGTAGCCCGGAAAGTGAATGGGGCAGGGTACGTACAGAAATGGGACATCCCGAACCTTTCAACCTCAAATATATCGCTATTGGTAACGAGCAGTGGGGAGAGGAGTATGTGGTGCGACTGAAACCCTTCGTGGAAGCAATACGTAAGCAATACCCCGATATGATGATCATCGGTGGTTCAGGCCCCGGCTCCGAAGGTGAACAGTTTGAATACCTCTGGCCGGAGATGAAAAAGCTGAAGGTCGACCTGGTGGATGAGCATTTTTACCGCCCTGAGAGCTGGTTCCTCAACGAAGGAGCACGCTACGACAATTACGACCGCAAGGGGCCCAAAGTGTTCGCCGGAGAATATGCCTGCCACGGAAGCGGTAAAAAATGGAATCATTTCTACACATCACTCCTGGAGGCTGCCTTCATGACCGGCATGGAACGTAATGCCGACATCGTACAGATGGCGACCTACGCTCCCCTCTTCGCACATGTGGACGGGTGGCAGTGGCGTCCCGACATGATCTGGTTCGACAACCTGAGCAGCGTGAAAACGGTGAGTTATTACGTGCAGCAACTGTTCTCACTGAACAAGGGAACGCATGTGCTGCTACTGACAATGAACGGGAAAGCGGTCACCGGTGCGGAAGGACAAAACGGACTCTTCGCCAGTGCCGTCTGGGATGAAGATCAAAATGAGGTGATCGTGAAGATTGTCAACACATCGGAAAAGAGTCAACCTGTTCGTTTCAACTTCGATGGGTTAAAAAAGAGAGAGAAGCTTTCTGATGGCAGGGTCATAGAGTTGAAATCGGATGAACCCGATGCAGAGAACACGATCACGAACCCCACGCTGATTGTTCCCGTGGAGAGTGAAATCACGCTCAACGACCAAACGCTGGAGTCAGAGGTGGATGCACATACATTCCATATCTATAAATTGAAACTATAAACCGAGCGTAACAATCCAATCATAAAAATGAGATAATTGAAAATAAAAGCTGGATGAGTGCTGTTCTCATTCAGCTTTTATCTATTTTTCCACCTAATGTGTTCAATTCTCTACCTGTTCATCATAGAAAAACGCTATTTTTGTGCATAGTTCAATCAATTAACCTATGAAAAGAATTGTACTGATACTCCTGCTTTCTTCCATTCTGATTCCGGTCACTGCGGAGAATATGCAAATCAACAGCCCTGACGGCAACCTGCTGGTAAATATTCATTTGAATAACGGAACCATTACCTATACCCTCCGCTATAAAAAAAAGATTGTGCTGGAAGATTCACCCCTGGGCCTGATCACCAACGTAAGTGATTTCAGCAGTAACCTTATGCTGGTTGAAACAAATGAGGCAACCATACAATACTCCTATCAGGAACCAAAGATCAAACGAAGCCGGGTGGAGTACCTGGCCAACGAGATGACCTGCACCTACGAGACAGCGCAGAAGGAACAGTTCAGCATCATCTTCCGTGTGAGTAACAATGATGTGGCATTCAAATATTCACTGGCACAGAACGGGGAGACAGCCCGCTGTATCATTGAGAAAGAGTTGACGGGATTCAACTTCCCCTCATACACCACCACCTTCCTCACCCCACAGGCGCCTCCCATGACCGGGTGGATGCGCACCAAACCCAGTTATGAGGAGGAGTATGTAGCTGACGAGCCGGTGGGCACACCCTCAAGATACGGGATAGGCTACACCTTCCCCGGGCTGTTTCATGTGGGTGATAACGGATGGGCACTGCTCTCTGAGACAGGAGTGAACGGCTTATACTGTGGCTCGAAGCTGAGTGAGGGGGCAGCTGGTGGCCTTTATACCATCGTTTACCCGGAAGAGGGAGAGAACAACGGTATTGGAAGTGCCAATCCAGCGATCGCTCTTCCGGGCGACACACCGTGGCGCACTATCACCGTGGGCGACAACCTGAAGCCGATCGTGGAAACAACCATCACATCCGACCTGGTGAGACCGCAGTATGAACCCTCCAGGGAATACAATTTTGGTCGATCCACCTGGAGCTGGCTCCTCTGGCAGGACGAAAGCATCAACTATGACGACCAGAAAACATTTATCAACCTCTCAGCAGCGATGGGTTACGAGCTGGTGCTGATCGATAACTGGTGGGACAGCCGCATCGGAAGGGAGAAAATTGAAGAGCTGGCACAACATGCCGCCTCTAAAAACGTGGGTATCTCCCTCTGGTATAACTCCAACGGCTTTTGGAGCGATGCACCCCAGGGACCGAAAAACCACATGAACAACTCCGTTACACGCAAAAAGGAGATGGCCTGGATGAAAAGCATCGGCGTGAAAGGGATCAAAGTCGATTTCTTCGGCGGCGACAAGCAGGAGACAATGAAACTTTATGAAGAGATCCTGTCGGATGCCAATGATTACGGTCTTACGGTGATCTTTCACGGATGCACCCTCCCCCGCGGGTGGGAACGGATGTACCCCAATTTCGCAGGAAGTGAGGCGGTCCTTGCCTCTGAGAACCTGATCTTCACACAGCATGCCAACGACCATGAAGCCTACAACGCCACATTACATCCCTTTATACGGAACAGCGTGGCATCGATGGATTTTGGACCGGTACTGCTGAACAAACAACATAACCGCAACAATGACGGGGGGAACAGACGAAAGACCACCGAGACCTTCCAGATGGCTACTGCCGTGCTGTTTCAGTCTCCCATACAGAACTTCGGCATTACACCCAACAATCTGACGGAGCAACCCTCCTTCGTGATCGGTTTCATGAAAGAGATCCCCACCCTCTGGGATGAGACCATTTTTATCGATGGTTATCCCGGGAAATTTGTTGTGCTGGCACGACGTCACGGCGAAGAGTGGTACGTGACAGCCATCAATGCAGGTGAAGAGGTGAAAGAGGTGACGATCGCATTACCCATGTTTTCCGGACAGACTGTCACCCACTACTCCGACAACAGAGATCGGACACCGCAATGGAGCCGGGTTAACATAGGTGAAGAGGGTGAGATCCGGCTTTCCGTTCTACCGGGTGGAGGCGCGATTCTGACAAACCGGGAGTAAGGGAAATTGGCTGAAGTGTTGTATGCCACCAGTGGTTACTGTGCAACAAACACGATTTTATGAATTATGTAAAATAAATAGTATCTTTACACTCATCATTTTTATAGAATAGTGAAGCCTAAAATCATTCTGTCAGATCATCATCATTTGAGACCAGAACATTGAATTACTTGACGATAATTAATATTTTATACATAAAACAGATCATCCATGAAGAGTAAAAAAACATTTCAGATTCTTGCACTGCTACTTTTCTGCAGTGTATCCCTCTCAGCTCAGAACAGGTTAATCATCGAAGCTGATCAGGGCAGACAAACAATCAACCGTCAGATCTACGGTCATTTTTCAGAACATCTTGGTCGCTGTATTTACGGAGGTTACTGGGTGGGTGAAGCATCATCTGTTCCCAACACCCGCGGCATCCGCAACGACGTGGTCAATGCACTTAAGGATATACGCATCCCTAACCTGCGCTGGCCGGGAGGATGCTTCGCCGATGAGTACCACTGGATGGACGGTATCGGCCCCCGCGAGAACAGGGCAAAAATGATCAACACCCACTGGGGTGGTGTGGTTGAAGACAACAGCTTTGGCACGCATGAATTTCTTGATTTGTGTGAACAGCTGGGCACAGAGCCCTATATCAGTGCAAACGTGGGAAGCGGCACAGTGGAAGAGATGTCCAAATGGATCGAATATGTCACCTTCGATGGTGAGAGTCCGATGGCCAACCTGCGTCGCCAGAACGGTCGTGATGAACCCTGGAAAGTAAAATACTGGGGTATAGGTAACGAAAGCTGGGGTTGTGGGGGAAACATGCGACCAGAATATTATGCCGACCTCTACCGTCATTATGCAACTTACGCAAGAAATTACGGAGACAACCAGATCTACAGGATCGCCTGTGGTGCCAACGGTGGAGACTACAACTGGACCGAAAAAGTGATGCAGAATGCAGGGAGACAAATGCAGGGCCTCTCACTGCATTACTACACCGTCCCCAGAGACTGGAGTGATAAAGGTTCAGCCACCAATTTCGATGAGGAGGAGTATTTCACCACCATCGAGAAGACATTGTTTATGGATGAGCTGATCACGAAGCATTCACTCATCATGGACCGTTACGACCCGCAAAAACGTGTGGGGATGATCATCGATGAATGGGGTACATGGTATAATGTGGAGCCGGGCACCAACCCGGGATTCCTTTATCAGCAGAACACGATGCGCGATGCGGTCGTTGCCGGCATCAACCTGAACATATTCAACAGCCATAGTGATCGCGTACAGATGGCCAATCTCGCACAGACGGTGAACGTGCTGCAGGCTGTCATCCTCACCGACGAGGAGAAGATGGTGCTCACCCCCACCTACTGGGTTTTTTATCTCTACAAGGTACATCAGGATGCCACCCTTCTCCCCATCTCCTTCACAAGCAATCAATACCGACAGGGTGACAGGGTGATAGATGCCGTGAGTGTCTCCGCATCGAAAGATGCCGACGGTAAGATTCACATCACACTGGTGAATGCTGATCCGAATAATGAACAACGCATCAGTACACAACTGGTGGGAGCATCAGTGAAAAACATATCCGGCCAGATGCTTACCGCTGATAAGATCAATGATTACAACAGCATCGACCAGCCGTCGAAGGTGTCAGTGAAAGAGTTCAGGGGAGCATCCCTTTCAGGGAGCAACCTCACTGTAGTGCTGCCCTCCAAATCGGTGGTGATGCTTGAATTAAAATAATTATCCAATGATGCAGATAGTAGAACTAAAACAACAGGTTTTCCGGGCGAACCTTGACCTGGTGAAACACGGGCTGGTCCTCTTCACATGGGGCAATGTGAGTGCTATCGACAGAGAAAAGAAGCTGGTGGTCATCAAACCTTCCGGCGTCTCCTACGACAACATGAAAGCGGAGGATATGGTGGTGGTGGATATGGATGGTAACAGGGTAGAAGGCAATTACAAGCCTTCGTCTGATACCGCCACCCACCTTGAGCTATACAAGGCGTTCCCCGATATCGGCGGAGTGGTACACACCCACTCCACCTATGCCACCGCCTGGGCCCAGGCAGGATGTGATATCCCCAATATTGGGACAACCCATGCCGACTATTTCAGCGACGCCATTCCCTGTACACGCGATATGACAGAAGCAGAAGTGAAAGGTGCCTATGAGAAGGAGACAGGCAGCGTGATTATCGAACGTTTTAAAGAGCTGGATCCGCTACATATACCCGGTGTGCTGGTGAAAAACCATGGTCCTTTCTCGTGGGGTAAGGATGCGGATGAGGCTGTGCATAATGCCGTGGTGATGGAGCAGGTAGCCAAAATGGCATTCATCTCTCTGCAGGTGAACCCGCAGCTTACAATGAACAGACTACTGATAGAGAAGCACTTCTCGCGCAAGCACGGGCCTGACGCCTATTACGGACAAAAATAAATTATTAACCGGACCGGTGATTGTTTTCTCACTATCTGAACGGATACAATCACCGATTTACAATTACAAAAAAATATGGAATTTAAAAATCAGGAAGTATGGTTTGTTACAGGGGCACAACTCCTGTATGGAGGCGATGCGGTCATCACCGTCAACGCCCACTCGGAAGAGATTGTCAAAGGATTGAACGATGCCGGCACGCTGCCGGTAAAGGTGGTTTATAAAGGTACGGCCAACTCATCACCCGAGGTGGAGAAAGTGTTCAAGGAGGCCAACACGGCACCCGAATGTGTAGGCATCATCACCTGGATGCACACCTTCTCACCGGCGAAGATGTGGATCAAAGGACTGCAGAACTTTCACAAGCCGCTCTTACACCTGCACACACAGTTCAACAGCGAGATACCCTGGAGCGAGATAGACATGGATTTCATGAACCTTAACCAGTCGGCGCATGGTGATCGTGAGTTTGGCCATATGGTGAGCCGTATGCGAAAAAACAGGAAGGTAGTGGTAGGCCACTGGGCCGACAGGAACGTGCAGGAACGCATGGCTGTCTGGATGCGTGTGGCTGCCGCCTGGGCCGATGCACAGGATATGGTGATCGTGCGTTTTGGCGACAACATGAACAACGTGGCCGTGACCGACGGTGATCGTCTGGAAGCAGAGCTACGCCTGGGGTACCATGTCGACTATTATGCGATTGGCGATCTGGTAGCATACCAGGATAAGGTGACGGATAGGGAGATAGATGAACTGGTATCGGAATATGAGCAGCTTTACACTTTCGCCGACAACTGTAAAAAAGGAGCCAAAGACCATGGTCAGGTGCGCGAGTCAGCACGCATAGAGATCGCACTTCGCCGCTTCCTGAAGGATAAGCATGCGAAAGCGTTCACAACCAATTTCGATGCGCTCCACGGTCTGAACCAGCTACCCGGACTGGCCAGCCAGCGACTGATGGCAGAAGGATATGGCTTCGGTGCCGAGGGAGACTGGAAGACAGCTGCCCTGCTGCGAACCATCTGGGTGATGTCGAAAGGATTAAAAGGTGGTTGCTCTTTTATGGAGGATTATACATATCACTTCAAGGGTGAAAAGAGTGCCATCTTACAGTCACATATGCTGGAGGTCTCTCCCGCGATCACGAGCCAGAAGCCGAGACTGGAGGTACACCCGCTGGGTATAGGAGGCAAAGCCGATCCCGCACGCCTGGTGTTCACGGCCGATCCCGGAACAGGACTGGCAAGCACCATCGTGGATATGGGCAATCGATTCCGTATGATCGTCAACAATGTAGATGTGATTAAACCGGAGGCGGCATTACCTAAGCTACCTGTAGCCAGTGCACTATGGATACCGCAGCCCAACCTGGAGATTGGCGCTGCTGCATGGATCTATGCAGGGGGCACACATCACTCAGCCTTCACCTACGCGCTGACCAACGAGTATTTTGAAGATTATGCGGATATCTCGGGCATAGAGCTGATGACGATTGACAATGATACCACCATCAACAACTTTAAGTTCGGGCTCAAGGTGAATGAGATCTATTATCTGTTGAATAAATCGCTGCAATAAAAAAAAATGATATGAAGAAATATGTGATAGGACTGGATTACGGCTCCGACTCATGCCGGGCCGTCATTGCAGATGCACTGAACGGTGAAGAGATTGCCACATCGGTAAAGTATTACCCCCGCTGGAGGGAGGGCAGATACTGTGATCCGAGGAGCAACCGTTACCGCCAGCACCCCCTCGATTATATAGACGTTCTGGAAGAGAGCATTCGTGAAGCACTCGCCAAAGCACCTGCCGGTGTTGCAGAAAATGTGGTGGGCATGGCTTTCGACACTACCGGGTCGACACCGGTGCTGACCAATGAAGAGGGATTACCGCTGGCGCTGTTGCCTGAGTTCTCCGAAAACCCCAATGCGATGTTTGTCCTCTGGAAAGATCATACGGCAGTGAAAGAGGCCGATGAGATCAACACCCTGGCAAGGAAATGGGAGATCGACTACACCGCCTATGAGGGGGGCATCTACTCATCTGAATGGGTGTGGGCCAAGATGCTGCAGGTGCTGCGTGAAGATGAGCAGGTGAGGAAAGCAGCCTACTCATGGGTGGAGCATTGCGACTGGCTGCCGGGGCTGATCACCGGCAACTGCAGACCGGAGACGATGCCACGTAGTCGTTGTGCTGCGGGACATAAGGCTATGTGGCACGAGTCGTGGGGCGGGCTGCCAACAGAAGAATTCCTTACGACACTGGATCCGCTGCTTGCCGGTTACCGCACTCGTCTGTTTGAAGAGACCTATCCCAGCAATGTGAAGGTGGGACATCTCACCGGGGAGTGGGCCGGCCGGCTGGGGCTGACAACAGGCGTGGCAGTGGCCGTCGGCGCATTCGACTGTCATATGGGTGCCGTAGGAGCACAGATCAAACCCGGTGACTTCGTACGTGTGATCGGCACATCCACCTGCGACATCATGGCTGTACCCTATGAAGAGATTGGCGAGAAGCTGATCCCGGGTATTTGTGGTCAGGTGGACGGGTCGGTGATTCCCGGGATGATTGGCCTGGAGGCAGGACAGTCAGCGTTCGGTGATATCTATGCATGGTTTAAACGATTGCTTGAATGGCCGCTGCATGAGATTGTGGGGCAATCGACACTGCTCGATGAGGAGACAAAGGAGAAACTGATCGCTGAGGTGGCCGATGCCATCATTCCCGCATTGACCAGAGAGGCGGAAAAAGTACCTGTCACTGAGAGCACCATCCTTGCTACCGACTGGATGAACGGACGCCGCACCCCCGATGCGAACCAGCTGCTGCAGGGCACCATCACCGGACTGACGCTGGGTAGCTCTGCACCGCTTATATTCAGGGCACTGGCCGAGGCTACCGCATACGGATCAAAAGCGATTGTAGACCGCTTGCTGGAAAATGGCGTTGAGATCAGGCAGGTGATCGGCATTGGCGGCATCTCACTGAAATCACCTTTCGTGATGCAGACTCTCTCTGATGTGCTGGGGATGTCGATCAAAGTAGCGAAGACCGAGCAGGCATGTGCCTTTGGTGCAGCGATGTTCGCTGCCGTCACCGCCGGGGTGTATGAGAAAGTAGAAGATGCCCAGGATGCGATGGGGCACGGATTTGCCTTTGAATATCATCCCAATAGGGTGAATCATGCACTTTACGGCGAGTTGTATAAGAAGTATCAACTGATGGGTAATTTCACAGAGACCCATTTTACCTGATAACAGCCAACCAGACAGATCATGAGAAAGGAATTTCCCCGCCTGCTGATCATACTGCTTTTGCTCTTTGTATTAAAAGAACAGAATGCCTGTGCCAACGAGCCTGATTCAGCATATCTCTTTGCCTACGCAACAGATAAGAACAACAACCACAACGGTCTTCATTTTGCCTGGAGCCCTAACAGGGTCGATTGGCACACGATTGGTCCTGAGCATAGCTTCCTGAAAAATGATTACGGCAGATGGGGTTCGGAGAAAAGGATGCTCTCCCCTTTTCTCTTCCGCTCCGTGGATGGTATGTGGCACTGCGTATGGAGCCTCAACGAAAGTGATGGTGCCTTTGGTCATTCCTCCTCTCCCGATCTGATACAGTGGGGACGGCAGTCCTATCCGCCGGTGATGGACGACGGGAACTGCCTCTCACCCGCGATTACATACGACAGCTCCTCCGGATACCACACCATTTCATGGTTAAGTGATCCGGACGGTGAGGAGAAGATGTTTTCCGCCACAACCAGGGATTTTAAGGCCTATGGCCCCACCACGGAGTCAGCGGCTCTCCCCGGGTTGAGGGAAACTGCAGTAATCGTAGGGAAGAGGGAGACAGGGACACTGCACAGGGTAGCGTGGCAGAGCGTGAAAGAGCTGATAACGACACAGCAGCTCGCCTCATACAAGGCGGGCCTCCATGGTGAAACCACCCAAACTGATCCCGAACGATTTGCATCATTACAGACGGTTGAGGCCCTGATCAGAGCAGATGGAACAAGGAGTAAGGAGATAAGCGATCTGTTGCTCGGCATCTTTTACGAAGACATCAACTATGCTGCCGATGGTGGCCTGTATGCAGAGCTGGTGCAAAACAGGGGTTTTGAGTACAGTCTGAGTGATAAGCTGGGAAGTGATGAAAGCTGGAACAGCCGCAAAGCCTGGAGTGTGATCAATGCAGATTCATTCATCATTGACACCGTGGCACCCGTTCATCCCAACAACAGGCACTATGCTGTATTGCAGGTCGATAAAAAAGGCGTCTCTCTCATCAATGAAGGCTTCAACGGCATACCGGTGACAGCAGGTGAGAAATACAACTTCTCCGTTTTTGCCCGTACACCTGACTCCGGCAAGGGCAGTCTCATCATCCGCCTGACAGATAAAGAGGGCAACATCATCGGAGAGGCGCAAACAAAGAAACCGGGCAGCAGCTGGAGGAAACTGGAAGCGGTGCTGGTGGCAAACAAGACTGTCTCCGACGCAAGGCTGCTCATTGAACCGCAATTGAGGGGCAGGGTTGACCTGGACATGATCTCCCTCTTCCCGCAAAAGACCTTCAGGGGGCGCCGTAACGGATTGAGGGCAGACCTGGCGCAGACGCTGGCCGACATGAAACCCCGTTTCATGCGTTTCCCCGGCGGGTGCGTGGCGCACGGTGACGGACTTGAGAATATTTATCACTGGAAAAACACCGTCGGACCGCTTGAATCACGTAAACCACAACGTAACATCTGGGGATATCACCAGTCCTTCGGATTGGGCTATTTCGAATATTTTCAGTTCTGTGAAGATATCGGTGCTGAACCAATCCCTGTGATAGCAGCCGGTGTGCCATGTCAGAACTCAGGTCACCACGGCTGCGCGCTGGGAGGACAGCAGGGAGGCATCCCCATGAGCGAGATGGGTCAATACGTCCGGGATGTGCTCGACCTGATTGAATATGCAAATGGGGACGAAAAAACGGTATGGGGACGGAAACGTGCTGAGGCGGGTCATCCGGAACCGTTCAACCTGAAGTATATTGGTGTGGGCAACGAAGATCTGATCACCGACATCTTCGAAGAACGCTTCACCATGATCTACAATGTCGTGAAGGAGAGGTATCCCGATATTACTGTGATTGGTACAGTCGGACCCTTCTTTGAGGGTACAGATTATGTGGAGGGGTGGAAGCTGGCCGACAGACTGAACATCCCCATCGTGGATGAACATTACTACAATCCCCCGGGATGGTATATCCACAACCAGGATTTTTATGACAAGTACGACCGGACTAAATCGAAGGTCTATCTGGGTGAGTTCGCCGCACACCTCCCCGACAGAGCCAGCAATATTGAAACGGCCCTGGCAGAGGCTCTTCACCTGTGTAATGTGGAACGCAACGGGGATATTGTGTTGATGACCTCCTACGCACCGTTGCTGGCAAAGGAAGGATATACGCAATGGAACCCCGACCTGATCTATTTCAACCACAATGAGGTGAAACCGACAGTGGGATATTACGTACAGCAACTGTTCGGGCAGAATAGCGGTGATGAGTATATCTACAGTGGGATAGCGCTCTCAAGCGAGAGGGATGATGTGGCGAAGCGTATCGCGAAATCGATTGTCCGTGACAGCAACACTGGTGATGTCATTGTGAAGCTGGTCAACCTGCTCCCCGTAGCGGTCAACGCGACGATCGATCTCTCCGGCATTGGCCTCACGGAAAGGAATGCAACAAAAACGGTGCTGACCGGGAGTCCCGACGACAGGAGTGCGAAGCCGGTTACTGAAGAAGTAGTGATGGGAGAAAAGTGCGGGCTGCCCCCCTACTCATTCTCGGTGTTAAGAATAAAACAATCACGCTGACATATACTCAACGGTGATGAAAAAAAATAAAAGAATCAACGCAACATATACTAACAGGATGAAAAGAAGAATACTAATCCGGGTGCTGCTCTTATTTATCTGTACACCACTGATAACAGCACAGGAGAACACAAAGCTGCAATATTTCAGGTTGCAGGATGTCACACTCCTTGATAGTCCCTTCAAACATGCACAGGAGTTGAACAAACAATACCTGCTCGAGCTTGATGCTGACCGCCTGCTTGCTCCTTTCCTGAGGGAAGCGGGGCTGCCTGAAAAGGCCGGCAGCTATACCAACTGGGAGAACAGCGGCCTCGACGGTCATATCGGAGGGCACTACCTCTCTGCCCTGTCACTGATGTATGCCTCCACCGGTGATGAGGAGATCGGAAGCCGCCTCAGATATATGATCAGCGAGCTGAAACGATGTCAGGATGCCAATGACAACGGATACATCGGAGGTGTCCCGGGTGGGGAAACCATGTGGGAGGAGATTGCGTCGGGAAGGATCAATGCCGGCAGCTTCAGCCTGAATGACAAATGGGTACCTCTTTACAACATTCACAA
>JADMKJ010000134.1:79084-80739 GCA_015478855.1 Proteiniphilum sp. | reverse complement strand
ATTGAGGGCGATCCTGACGGAAGATATGCCGTGGTGGCCACCACCCGCCCCGAGACCATCATGGGTGACACCGCCATGTGTATCAACCCGAACGATCCGAAGAATGCACACCTGAAAGGGAAAAAAGTGATCGTGCCACTGATCGGCAGGGTGATCCCTGTGATCGAGGATGATTACGTGGATGTCGAGTTCGGTACCGGCTGCCTGAAGGTGACGCCGGCACATGATGTGAACGACTATATGCTGGGAGAGAAGTACAACCTCCCCTCCATTGACATCTTCAATCCCGACGGAACGCTCAATGAGCATGGAGCGATGTATGCCGGTATGGAACGCTTTGCCCTGCGTGAACAGATTGAAAAAGATCTGGAGGCAGCAGGACTGATGGAGAAGAGCGAGCCTTACACCAACAAGGTGGGTTTCTCTGAGCGTACCGACGAGGCGATCGAGCCAAAGCTCTCGATGCAGTGGTTCATGAAGATGGATGAGCTGTCTCAGCCGGCTGCCGCAGCGGTTGAGGACGACACCATCCGCTTCTTCCCGGAGAAGTACAGGAACACCTACCGCCACTGGATGGAGAACATCAAGGACTGGTGCATCAGCCGCCAGCTATGGTGGGGACATCAAATACCGGCCTACTACCTTCCTCAGGGGGGGTATGTGGTGGGAATGACCAGAGAGGAAGCTTTTGAGAAAGCAAAAAAAATGGTGGACTACCCAATCACCATCGACGAACTGAAGCAGGATGAAGATGTGCTGGACACATGGTTCTCCTCCTGGCTGTGGCCTATCTCCGTGTTCAACGGGATCAGTCAGCCTGATAACAAAGAGATCAACTACTATTATCCCACGAGTGACCTGGTGACAGCCCCCGATATCATCTTCTTCTGGGTGGCACGCATGATCATGGCTGGCTATGAGTACCGGCAGGAGCCCTGCTTCAGGAATGTCTACTTCACCGGCATCGTACGCGATACGCAGGGAAGGAAGATGTCGAAGCAGCTGGGTAACTCACCCGACCCCATCGAACTGATGAACAAGTACGGTGCCGACGGTGTGCGCATGGGCATGCTCCTCTCCTCGGCAGCGGGCAACGACCTGCTCTTTGATGAGATACTCTGTGAACAGGGACGTAACTTCAACAACAAGATATGGAACGCCTTCCGCCTGATCAGGGGATGGGAGACCGACAGTAGTATCACTCAGCCGGAGTCGGCGAAGATTGCCATCGACTGGTTCAGCAGCAAGCTCTCCGAGACCATCCTGGAGATGGACGACCTCTTCTCCAGGTACCGTCTCTCCGAGGCGCTGATGCTCCTCTACAAGCTCTTCTGGGATGAGTTCTCCTCCTGGTACCTGGAGATCATCAAGCCTGCTTATCAGCAGCCCATCGACAGTGAGACCTACAGGGTGACACTGCACTATTTCGATGCTTTACTCAGGCTGCTGCACCCCTTTATGCCCTTTATCACCGAAGAGCTGTGGCAGGCACTGCAGCAGAGAGAGGCTGGTGAAAGCATCATGACGGTACTTCAACCCAAAGGCGGCGAGAGAGACAAGAATCTGCTAGCCGGCATCGAAGAGGTGAAGCAGGTGATTGCAGGGGTACGCACCATCAGGCTGGAGAAGAACATACCCAACAGGGATGTACTGGA
>JADMKJ010000134.1:0-78984 GCA_015478855.1 Proteiniphilum sp. | reverse complement strand
CAGGGGTACGCACCATCAGGCTGGAGAAGAACATACCCAACAGGGATGTACTGGAACTGCAGGTGATCGGTAATCATGACGAGAGATACTACAGCGTGATTTCAAAAATGTGCAATTTGTCTTCCTTCACTTCTGTTTCAGAAAAGCAGGCCGGAGCAGCAGGTTTTATGGTGGGTACCACTGAGTACTCTGTGCCCCTGGCCGAAAAGATGGATGTGGAAGTGGAGCTGCAGAAGCTGAAAGCCGAGCTGAACTACACCGAAGGGTTCCTGCTGTCGGTAAGCAGGAAGCTGGGCAACGAGCGGTTCGTGCAGAACGCCAAGCCGGAGATCGTGGAGAACGAGCGGAGGAAACAGGCCGATGCGGAGAGCAAGATCGCATCGCTGAAAGAGAATATCGCCGCACTGGAGAAATGAAAAATTCAACTTCGTATGGTGCTCATACAGCTAAATTCTCGACTGACATTGTTTAGTGACCCATCTTTAGCTGTATCTACCCAATTTCATGAACATGGGAAAGTTCAATAATAAATATTCCTGATTGTCGGGAAATGAGATGCACAACTCCATTTCAATAAAGAGAATGAAAGATGCGCAACTATCTTTCCTATATCGCTGACAAGATTTCCGGGGAGATCGTTTCTGCCAAACCGGTCTCCGGGGGTGATATCTCTTCGGCCTATCTTCTTAAAACAGTAAAAGAACGCTATTTTCTTAAGGTAAACAACAAGCCGTTTGCACTAGAGATGTTCCACGCGGAACAGAAGGGGCTGCAGACGATCGCCGACACCCGCACCATTGCGGTTCCCCATGTGCATCTGGTCGATGCTTACGAAGGGACCTCATTCCTGTTGATGGCGTATATCGAGAGCAAGCGTCCCGACGGTGCCGACTATCAGCGGTTAGGAGCAGAGCTGGCGCAACTGCACCAATGCACCAGGGATGATTACGGGTTTTCTGAAGATAACTTTATCGGCAGCCTTCCGCAGAGCAACCGTGCTCACCCGACCTGGGCATCATTCTATTGGGCCGAACGGATCCTGCCGCAACTACAAAGAGCTGTCAGTGCTCATCTTCTATCCCGGAAAGAGATCCCTTCAGCAGATAAAGCGATTACTCTTTTCAGCAATCTCTGCGGTGATGTAAAACCCTCACTGTTGCATGGTGATCTCTGGGGAGGGAACTACCTGATCGCCAAGGAGGGAACGCCCTACATGATCGATCCGGCGCTCTACTACGGCCATGCGATGGTTGATATCGCTATGAGTCGCCTCTTTGGTGGCTTCGGAGCGGAGTTTTACAATGCTTATCATGAGATCATCCCCAAGCCTGCACACTACGCAGAGCAGATGGAATTGTATCAGCTCTATTACCTGCTGGTCCACCTCAACCTCTTCGGCAGCGGCTACCACTCCGCTGTCTCATCGATTCTGAAAAGATTTTTTTGAAATTATCCCCCTCATCACCTCACAACAAGCTCAAATCTTCTTCCAACAACCTATCCATTTTCTATCAACGATAGTTTTACCTGACCGAAAGATCTAAAACGCCAGATAGGGCTCCAGCCGCCAGATATCATCTGAGGTGAACTCATCAAGCATGGCCAGCTCGTTGATTGACACGATATTCCCCTTTCTTTGCCGCAGGTTGACGATCACCTTCACCTGTTTGTAATTAAGGTAGGGATGCCTGAGCAGCTCACTGAATGCCGCACTGTTCACCTGCAGCTTACGACAGTGACCCTCCGGCTCAATATAGGAGCTAATGAGGGTGTAGCGCTCGTTGTCCATGCCATACACCTCCAGCAGCTGCTCTTTCCTTACATAGCCTCCCAGCAGCTCCCTGTATTTCACAATGCGGGAGGCATAAGTGCTGCCTATGCCGGGAATCATCTTCCATCGGGTGGTATCGCTCTCGTTCAGCGAGATGGTCTCCCCTGCGGTCAGCTTCTCACTTACAGGAAAGGGTTTATAGTAGGTTCCCGCATCTCTCCCATCGCGGGCTTCTTCATCACGGAGATCGGTTTTTCCCGCGGTTCCCCGTCTCTCCACATACTCTTCCCGGGGATCATTGCCTGAATAGATTCTCTCTCCTTCACGTTGCTCACTGTTAGTAAAAGAGGGCTCCCGCACTTTCAAAGTGCTCCTGAACTCTTCAAAAGCCTGTATCAGAGAG
This sequence comes from Proteiniphilum sp., assembly GCA_015478855.1. GTDB lineage: Bacteria > Bacteroidota > Bacteroidia > Bacteroidales > Dysgonomonadaceae > Proteiniphilum. The sequence continues at coordinate 76,810 of JADMKJ010000134.1, read as the reverse complement.
TCGTTCTGCCTCAAAATAATTTCGGAAGAGCTTCGATAGCTTAGCACGGCGTTCAGCAGAAGGGTCAGTACAATCAGCAGAAGCAACAGAATTACCGCAATTTTTGATCCTCTCTGAAAATGAAGAAAATCTTTCCAACGCATAGCACTGTTTCATTGTATTTTTCAAGATTGAATAAACACGCGATAGAAATCACTCCGCGACAGAATCATTGCTCTGCCTGTTTTATACCCTATTCATTGTTTCAGCACCATAAAGTTAGAAATTAAATCGTTTTCCTTTTTATAAATAGCCATAAATTGTATCTTTGGTAGATTTTAATTCGAAAATATATCGTTACATCGATGATTCCCGCATAGCATGGTATTAAACTATATTTGGATTGCTTTCTTCATCATCGCCTTCGTAGTAGCACTGGTAAAGCTTATCTTCTTCGGAGATATGAACGTCTTTACAGATATCATGAACTCTACATACGACACTGCCAGAACAGGCTTTGAGATATCTCTCGGACTGACGGGGGTACTCTCTCTCTGGCTCGGTGTGATGAAAATCGGCGAACGGGGCGGCATGGTGGAGCTATTCTCCAGAGCTGTCGCACCCCTCTTCTCGAAACTGTTCCCCGAGATACCCAGGAATCATCCCGCCTCGGGATCCATGCTGATGAACATATCGGCCAACATGCTGGGCCTCGATAATGCCGCCACACCTTTTGGGTTGAAAGCGATGCAGGAGCTCCAGGAGATCAACAAAAACAAAGATCAGGCATCCAACCCCATGATCATGTTCCTCGTGCTGAATGCTTCGGGACTGACGCTTATACCGGTGACCGTGATGGTCTACCGTGCTCAGCTGGGCGCTGCCAACCCGGCTGATGTCTTCATCCCCATCATGATCGCCACCTTCGCAGCCACCCTGGTGGGTATTGTTGCTGTCTGCCTCCGACAGGGTATCAATATCTTCAACAAGGCGATCATGGGTTTTTTACTTGGCATGATCGCCATCATTTCTGCGACAGTCCTCGCTTTTCAATCGATGCCCCAGGATCAGATCAATATCGTCTCCGGCCTGGCAGCCAACGTGATACTCTTCTCCATCATCTGCCTCTTTATCGTGAAGGCGATGCGGAAAAAGATCAACATCTTCGAAGCCTTTATCGACGGTGCAAAGGATGGATTCAAAACAGCCGTCACCATCATCCCCTACCTCATCGCGATACTGGTGGGTATTGGTGTCTTCCGTGCTTCCGGTGCGATGGATTTCCTGATGGAGGGGCTGCGCAGCCTGGTGGCGATGACAGGAACAGATACACAATGGGTGGACGGGATGCCCACCGCACTGATGAAACCACTAAGCGGCAGCGGTGCACGCGGGATGATGATAGACACGATGAAGACATTGGGAGCCGACTCATTCGCCGGCAGACTATCTGCCGTTTTGCAGGGTGCTACCGACACTACCTTCTATATTGTGGCTGTTTATTATGGTGCAGTGAACATTAAAAATTCACGCTATACCGTTCCCTATGCGCTATTGGCGGATTTGGCAGGTATTATTGCGGCCGTTTTCGTGGCTTATCTCTTTTTTGGATAGGAAAAAGCGATTCTCAGAGTTAAAATATTTTAAAATTATGGCGATTACATTTCATGCGGAGGGGATCGGTCTCCCAAAAATAAAAAAAAGAGAGACAGCAAACTGGATCAAAACCGTAGCAAAAAATTATAACAGGAAGGTGGGTGCGATTGCTTACCTTTTTTGTGATGATGAGAAAATATTAGAGATCAACCGCACTTATCTGCAGCATGATTTTTATACCGATATCATCACTTTCGACTATTCGGAAGAGGATACCATCTCAGGGGATATTTTTATCAGTATCGATACCGTTCGCTCCAATTCACAAAAGTATCAGACCGAATTTATGGAAGAGCTTCACCGTGTAATTATTCACGGTATACTCCACCTCTGTGGGGTGAACGATAAGTCGGAAGAGGAGGAGACCGAGATGAGAGAAGCTGAGAACATCGCCCTCACCCTCCTGAAAAACAGGCAGTAACTATTTACAATTTAACCCAAAAACCTGCTCAACTATTCACATTTGTAAACTTTATAGAATATTATTATGCCGATTCCTTTCTCGTTCATGTTTTACAACACCGAAAATTTTTACGACATTATTGATGATCCCCTTACCATGGACGATGACTTCACTCCCGAAGGGTATAACAAATGGACCGAAAAGCGGTTCAACGATAAGGTGGAGAAGTTAACAAAAGTAGTCAAAGAGATCGTAAAGCCCGCTTATCCGGATATCATCGGCCTGGCTGAGATTGAAAACAAATCGGTGATGGAGAGTATCCTTGCCGGCATGCAGATGCAGGGAATGAAGCAATATAGCTTTGTCCATTATGACAGCCCCGATGAGCGGGGATCTGATGTGGCGATGATATATAATACACAATCGTTCAGAGTGTTGCAATCGAACCCGGTACTTGTTCATCTGCCCGGTATTGAGGATCGCACACGTGACATTCTTCATGTGAAGGGAGAGACGATCACAGGTGAGATACTGCATCTGTTCATCACCCATTTCCCATCCCGCAAGGAGGGTACAGACCTCTCTGAGCGCAGACGCTTTTTCGTAGCCAGCGAGCTGAGGAACGCGGTATACAAGGTGACGAGTGAGAACCCCGATGAGAACATCATTATCATGGGTGACTTCAACGACACCCCCGACGATAACAGCGTGGACGAGGTGCTGGGTGCACAGAAAAGTTTTGAAGAGATTAAAAATCTGAGGCTTTATAACCTGCTCTACCCAAGGTACAGGAAAGGTATCGGCAGCACATACTACAGGGGTTGGTTGTTGTTCGATCAGATTATCGTTTCCGGAAATATGTTATTGTCAGAGAAAATAGACTGCAAGCCTGAATATGCAGATGTATTCAATGCACGCTATCTGCTCCATTTCGACCGGAAAAACCGGGTGAATATCAATCGGACCTACAGGGGTAGTTACACCGGAGGTTACAGCGACCACCTGCCTGTTTATCTGCGTATTTATCTGAAATAATTCCCTCCTGTAGCCTCTTATCGGTTATTAACAGTTCATACGCAGGTAACTTTTTCTTTTTTAGTATCTTTGCATCCTCAAAAAAGCAAAATGAATTTTAAATACGACATAATTGTGGTAGGTGCGGGGCATGCCGGGTGCGAAGCAGCTGTAGCAGCAGCGAACCTGGGTTCCAGGACGCTGCTCATCACCATGGACATGAACAAGATTGCCCAGATGAGCTGCAATCCTGCCGTGGGCGGTATTGCCAAGGGGCAGATCGTACGTGAGATCGATGCTTTGGGGGGGCAGATAGGTATCGTGAGCGACAAGACAGCGATACAGTTCCGCATGTTGAACCGATCGAAAGGGCCTGCTATGTGGAGCCCGCGTGTACAGAGCGACCGTATGAAGTTCAGCTGCACATGGCGTGAGATCATCGAAAATACACCCAACCTGGATATGTGGCAGGACACCGTCACGGAGCTGCTTTTCGACAACAAAACCGTCACAGGGGTGAAAACACGCATGGGCGTGACGTTCACCACCAAAGCCGTGATCCTCACAAACGGCACCTTCCTGAACGGGCTGATACATATTGGCACGGTGCAGATAGGCGGCGGTCGTATCGCTGAACCGGCATCCTTCGGCATGACCGAGCAACTGCGCGACCTTGGGTTCAGGACCGACCGCATGAAGACAGGAACACCGGTACGCATCGATGCAAGGAGCGTTGATTTCTCTCTGCTTGAAGAGCAGAAGGGAGATACCGATTTCCATCAGTTCTCCTACCTCCCCCATGTACGGCGAACGCTGAAAGAACGAAGCTGCTGGATCGCTTTCACCTCGGAAAAAGTGCATGAAGCACTGCGTGAAGGGCTCAACGATTCACCGCTCTACAACGGACAGATACAAAGCATAGGGCCACGCTACTGCCCGAGCATTGAGACAAAAATCGTCACCTTCTCCGGGAAGACAAGCCACCAGCTTTTTCTCGAACCGGAAGGTGAAACAACGAATGAATACTACCTCAACGGCTTCTCCTCCTCCCTGCCACTGCAGACACAACTGAAAGCACTACAAAGCATACCTGCATTCAGGGATGTACATATCTTCCGTCCCGGATATGCCATTGAGTATGATTTTTTTGATCCTACACAGCTGCATGCTACACTCGAGACAAAAACAGTGAAGAACCTCTTTTTTGCCGGGCAGATCAACGGCACTACAGGCTATGAGGAGGCGGCAGGACAGGGTATCATTGCAGGTATCAACGCCCATATCAACTGTCACGGAGGTGATCCTTTCGTGCTGCTCAGAGATGAAGCCTATATCGGTGTACTGATCGACGACCTGATCACCAAGGGGGTGGATGAACCCTACAGGATGTTCACCTCCCGCGCGGAGTACCGCATCCTGCTCCGTCAGGATAATGCGGATGAGAGACTGACAAAGAAGGCCAGTCAGCTGGGACTGGCATCCAATGAGAGAGTGGAGCTGCTCACAAAAAAAGAGGAAAAGGTGGAGGAGATCATCGACTTTGTGCGTAATTTCTCCATCAAGGCCGACCGCATCAACCCTTTCCTTGAGCGCATCGGCACCTCCCCACTAAAGCAGGGGATGAAACTGCTCGAGCTGCTCACACGTCCGCATATCGACCTGGAGCTGATGGCACAGGATGTGGCACCACTCAAAGAGCTGCTGGAGACCATCGGTGAACGCAGGGAAGAGATCATTGAGTCGGCCGATATTAAAATCAAGTACAGCGGTTACATCAAACGGGAACGGATGATGGCAGATAAAATAACCCGCCTGGAGGAGATCCGCATCAAAGACAAATTCAACTACAACAATATACAGTCACTATCGACGGAAGCAAGGCAAAAACTGACGAAAATAAACCCTGAAACCATCGCCCAGGCAGGCAGGATACCGGGCGTTTCACCCAATGATATCTCCGTCCTTCTGGTGCTGATGGGACGATAAGAATTACAAATGTTTCACGTGGAACATTCAAGATAAAAACAACGTATAATTACAAAATAATGAGCATAGAGACATTAACAGCGGCAGTGAGGAACATCCCCGATTTCCCTATTCCCGGCATCCAGTTTAAGGACATCACCACCCTCTTTCAATCGCCGGAGCACCTGAAAGAGCTATCGGATATCCTGTTTGAAAAATACAGGGACAGGGGGATCACAAAAGTAGTAGGGATTGAATCGAGAGGCTTCTTTATGGGACCGGCAGTAGCCATTAAACTGGGTGCGGGGTTCGTGCCGATCCGCAAACCGGGGAAGCTTCCCTACAAGGTGATCGAGGAGACCTACACCAAGGAATATGGCGAAGATGCCATCCAGATTCATGAGGATGCTTTGACAAAAGAGGATGTGGTGTTGATTCATGACGACCTGCTGGCAACAGGTGGCACCATGGTCGCCGCTTATAACCTGGTGAAAAAACTGGGAGTGAAAAAAATATATATCAACTTCCTGATCGAACTGGAGGAACTCGAAGGACATGTCCTGTTCCCTGATGAGGTAGAGGTTAGCTCTGTTTTAAAGTTCAAAGTCTGAACACACCCGGGTAAAAGAGTTATCTGCTCATTTTTGTTTTGTTTCGATTTGAAAGAGAACAAAAATGAGCTTTATTTTGTATTTTTGCCAACGAACATCACACTTCCATCCTCTTATGACCGACGATATAAAAAATACACTTGCCGTCATTCCTCATCAACCGGGCTGTTATCAGTTTCTGGATGAGAAAGGGAGCGTGATATATGTCGGGAAGGCGAAAGATCTGAAGAAACGCGTATCTTCCTACTTCAATAAATACCAGGAGCACCCCAAGACACGGATCCTTGTAAGGAATATCCGTAAGATAAAATATATTGTTGTCAACACGGAAGAGGATACCTTCCTGCTGGAGAATAACCTGATCAAACAATTACGACCACGCTACAATGTACTTCTGAAGGATGACAAAACCTATCCTTCCATCGTGATCAGGAATGAATTTTTTCCACGTGTTTACAAGACCAGGAATATTGTGAAAGATGGGTCCCGGTATTTCGGTCCCTACACCTCCGTTCAATCGGTGAATGCGTTGTTGGATATATTCAGAAACGTCTATAAAATCCGAACCTGCCGGCTGAATCTGACCCCTGAGAATATTGCTGCCGGCAAGTTCAGGGTTTGTCTCGAATACCATATCAAGAAATGCAAGGGTCCCTGTGAAGCATTACAATCGCTCGAGGATTACAACAAAAACATCAGTGAGATAACGGAAATACTGAAAGGAAACGTCAACATCATCGAAAAACAGATCGAGGAAAAGATGCAGTCGCTTGCCGATGAACTCCGTTTTGAGGAAGCACATGAGCTGAAAGAAAAGCTACAACTGATACAAAACTTCAGGGAAAAATCTCAGGTGGTGAGCAGTTTTGACTATAACCTTGATGTCTTCTCCCTGGCGCAGGATGAGAATTCGGCATACATCAATTACCTGCATGTAGTGAAAGGAGCAGTGAACCAGGCATACACCTTTGAATACAAAAAGAAACTGGATGAGACGGCCGAAGAGCTGCTCGGACTGGGTATCGTGGAAATGAGACAGCGCTACGGAAGTCAGTCGAAGGAGATCATCGTACCTTTTATTCCCGACCTGAAGCTGGCGGATGTGGAGTTCACGATACCACAGCGGGGTGATAAACGCAAGCTGCTCGCTCTCTCCGAGAAAAATGTGAAGCAGTACAAGCTCGACAAAATGAAGAAAGCAGAGATGCTCAATCCGGAGCAGCGAACGACGAGAATATTAAAGACGATGCAGAAAGATCTTAAGCTGAAAGAGATCCCCTGGCACATCGAGTGTTTTGACAACTCCAATATTCAGGGCACAAATCCTGTGGCGGCGTGTGTTGTCTTCAGGAAAGCAAAACCGGCGAAGAAAGAGTACCGTCATTACAACGTGAAAAGCGTTACAGGACCCGATGATTACGCATCGATGCAGGAAATCGTGGAAAGACGCTACTCTCGGCTGCTTAACGAAGGCTCTCCCATACCCCAACTCATTGTGATTGATGGCGGTAAGGGCCAATTAAACGCTGCCGTAGATTCGCTCCGGAAAATCGACCTCTATGGCAAGATCGCTATCATTGGCATTGCAAAGCGGCTGGAGGAGATATATTACCCCGGCGATTCCGTTCCGCTCTATATCGACAAGAATTCTGAAACGTTAAAATTGATTCAGCAACTGCGTGACGAGGCACATCGCTTTGGGATCACTTTTCACCGGCAGAAAAGGAGTAAATCACAACTTGTATCTGAGCTGGACAATGTGAAAGGTGTCGGCTCAGTGACAAAAAAGAAACTCCTCACCCACTTCAAAAGCATCAAGCGGATCAAAGAAGCAGGGAGAGATGAAATTATCTCGATCATCGGAAACAGCAAGGGTGAGATTATTTATAACTGGATCAGCGAGACAAAAAAATAAAGAGCGTTTATGCGATTACTTATTCAGCGGGTATCAGAGGCAGCAGTCTCAATTGATGGTGAGGTAACAAGCAGCATCGGCAAAGGGTTGTTGCTTTTCGTAGGTATTGAAGATGCCGATGAGAATGAAGATATCTCATTTCTCTGTAAAAAGTGTATTAATTTGCGTATTTTTGATGATGAGAATGGTGTGATGAACAGGTCTGTGTTGGAAACAGAGGGTGAGATGCTGGTTGTTTCGCAATTCACGCTTCATGCCAGCACGAAAAAGGGTAACCGCCCCTCCTATATCCGTGCCGCAAAACCGGAAATTGCCATACCCATATATGAACAGTTCTGCATAACGCTCACTGAGTGGTTGCAGAGACCGGTACAAACGGGAAAATTTGGTGCTGATATGAAAGTTCAACTGGTGAACGACGGTCCGGTAACTATCTGGATAGACTCTAAAAACAGGGAATAAATGACATTACAGGAAGCACAACAACAAGTAGACAGCTGGATTCATACCTATGGTGTACGCTACTTCAGTGAGCTCACCAATATGGTTATCCTTACCGAAGAGGTGGGCGAACTGGCACGTATCATGGCACGCACCTATGGTGACCAATCGTTCAAAGAGAGTGATCTTTCAACAAATCTTGCCGATGAGATGGCAGATGTGTTGTGGGTATTGATCTGTCTGGCCAATCAAACAGGTGTCGATCTGGAGGATGCCCTGCAGAAGAATATTGCAAAGAAAACGGAGAGAGATGCCACAAGGCACAGGGAGAACAAGAAATTAAACAAATAAAATAGCAGTAGAACATGGAAGAAGATAAGTATGTAAAAACGATGAAGAGCTATCCGTTCACACTTTCGGATGCAGAGGTATCAGAAAAGGTAAACGAGCTGATCGCTGAGAAAATGGATGAAAACAGAACAGAAGAGGTCTACAGGACACTCTACAGCTGTATCGACCTGACAACGCTCAACAGCACTGACACGAAGGATAGCGTCTGGAAGTTTACAGATAAGGTGAACAATTTCGACGGTGCGCACCCTGAAGTGGATAATGTGGCCGCCATCTGTGTCTATCCCTATTTCACCGCTACTGTGAAGGAAGCGTTGACGGCAGATGTTAAAATTGCTGCTGTTGCCGCCGGTTTTCCTTCATCGCAGACCTTCACGGAAGTAAAAATTGCCGAGACGGCACTCGCCGTGGCGGATGGTGCCGATGAGATTGATGTGGTGATCAACGTGGGTCTCTTCCTGGGTGAAGAGTATGAAGAGCTGTGTGAAGAGCTGACCGAGATCAAAGAGGCCTGTCGTCATGCCACCCTGAAGGTGATACTGGAGACAGGAGCACTGGAAACAGCTGAAAATATTTACAACGCCTCCATCCTGTCGCTCTATTCCGGTGCCGATTTCCTGAAGACATCCACCGGCAAGGGGTATCCCGGAGCAACACCGGAAGCTGTTTACGTGATGTGTCAGGCGGTAAGGTCATACCACCTGAAAACTGGGCGTAAAGCAGGTATAAAAGTAGCAGGTGGTGTGGCAACCACTGCAGATGCTTTGAAATACTACACCATCGTGAAGGAGATCCTTGGTGCTGAATGGTGCAACAACACCCTCTTCCGCGTGGGTGCAAGCCGTCTTGCCGATGCCTTATTGTCTGAGATAGAGGATCAGTAAATTTATATGGATCAATCTGTACAACCAAACTAAACGTAATGAAAAGGAAATTATATCTGTTTGCCTTGCTTAGCTGTCTGCTTTCATTCAATCAGCTAAATGCACAGGAGCACAAAACTGTTTCCTCACAGCGCATGCTACCCTACTGGCAGGATGTGAGCGTGGTGCAGGTCAACAAGGAATATCCCCGCACACAGTTTATGACCTACGACAACAAAGCGGAGGCACTTCAAAATCGTTTTGAAGAGAGTCAATATCATCTTTCTCTGAATGGCAGATGGAAATTCTTTTTCGTGGACGGGTACAAGCAACTTCCCGGGAACATTACCGATTCAACTGTTTCTCTCACAGGGTGGAAAGAGATCAATGTACCGGGAAACTGGGAAATGCAGGGCTTTGGCACGGCTATCTACGTGAATCACCCTTATGAGTTCGTTGAACGTGATCCCAAAACCCGCTTTCCAAAGATAGCTCCCCCCTATCTACCGGAAGAGAACCCTGTAGGTGTCTATCGCCGTGAGATGGATATCCCTGAAAATTGGACAGATCGTGAGATCTTCCTGACTATCGACGGGGCTAAATCGGGTGTCTACGTCTACATCAACGGTAAAGAGGTGGGCTATAGTGAAGACTCCAAGACAAGTGCCGAGTTCAGCATCAACAAATATGTAAAACCTGGTAAAAATACGTTGGTCTTGAAGATATTCCGCTGGAGTACAGGCTCTTACCTTGAAGGGCAGGATTTCTGGCGTATAAGCGGTATTGAACGCGATGTTTTTCTATGGTCACAACCCAAAACATCACTGCGTGATTTCCGGGTGAAATCGACCCTTGATGATAGCTACAAAAAAGGTCTCTTCGAGCTGGAAACGACCATAAGTAACTACAGTTCTGGCGTTTCTAATGCAGATGTAACTTTTGAACTTTTGGATGCTGCCGGAAAGATGGTGGCAACAGGTAAAAAGCCTGTAAGCATTCAGGGGTATGGTGAGAATGCCATTCGGTTCAGGGCTGAGCTGCCCGGTGTTGCAACATGGACTTCTGAGCACCCAAACCTTTACAAGCTGCTTATCACCGTCACGAAAGAGGGTGAGACCAACGGAGAGGTTGTCCCCTACCCTGTCGGCTTTCGCCGTTTCGAGATCAAACAGGTGAAAACAGGTGAGAGAACAGACAGGCTGTTCCTGGTGAACGGGCAACCGATTAAACTGAAAGGGGTGAATATCCACGAAACCAATCCCAAAACAGGTCATTACATGACCGAAGAGTTGATACGGAGAGATTTTGAGTTGATGAAACAGCACAATATCAACACGGTGCGACTTTCTCACTACCCGCAGTCGAGACGTTTTTATGAACTCTGCAGTGAGTATGGACTCTATGTCTATGATGAGGCGAATATCGAATCACATGGCCTCTATTACGGTGAACAATCGCTCTCCCGACACCCCGAATGGAAAGAGGCACATATGGAGAGAACGGTGAATATGTTCGAACGAAATAAGAATCACCCCTCTGTAACCATCTGGTCACTGGGTAATGAAGCCGGCAACGGGATCAATTTCTTCTATACCTACAAGTACCTGAAAGACCAGGAGCGTGATTTTATGAATCGTCCCGTAAACTATGAACGAGCACTGTGGGATTTTAACACAGATATGTATGTACCCCAGTATCCGAGTGCTGCATGGCTGGAAGAGATCGGTAAAAAAGGCAGCGACCGCCCGGTCATCCCTTCCGAATATTCTCATGCCATGGGTAACTCCAATGGCAACATTGATCTTCAGTGGGAAGCGATCAACAAATACCCCAACCTGCAGGGAGGCTATATCTGGGATTGGGTGGATCAGGGGATGGAAGCCTTCGACGAGCAGGGTCGCCTGTACTACACCTACGGTGGTGACTACGGTGTAGACACACCCAGTGATGGTAACTTCCTCTGTAACGGGCTGGTGAATCCCGACCGTACCCCCCACCCTGCCCTGGCTGAGGTGAAGTATGCATATCAGAATTTCGCATTCGAAGCAGTTGATTTATCCAAAGGATTATTCCGTGTGATCAATCGGCTCTACTTCTCCAACAGTGACAGTTACAGCTTTGTTTATACTATCACTGAAAACGGGAAAGAAATAGCTGAAGGCAGTTTGAATATTTCACTATTACCACAGCAGTCAACAGAGATCACACTGCCCCCTGGTAATCTGCAGCAGAAGCCGGGAAGGGAATATTTCATCAATTTCGAGGTGACACAACAAAAAGAGGTGCTGCTGGTACCTGCCGGACATGTCGTAGCTATTGAGCAGTTCGCTCTTCCGATAAAACCACCCCAACAGAAGTTTACCGACAACTCCGGGAAAGAACCACTCCAGGTATCAGATAATAAGGATATCATTGAGGTAAAGTCCAAAAATCTTCAATTCCTCTTCGACAAGAAAAAAGGCATGGTTACCTCTTATAAAGTGGGAGGAACGGAATATTTTGATAAGGGATTTGGTGTGCAGCCCAATTTCTGGCGTGCTCCTAATGACAATGACTATGGAAACGGTGCTCCCAGCCGTCTGCAGGTCTGGAAAGAGTCGGGCAGAAACTTCAATGTGACCGACACCAAAGCGTACACCGAAGGAGATAAAGCAGTGGTGGAGACAACCTATCTACTTGCTGCCGGTAACCTCTACAGTGTGAAATATACCATTTACCCTGCAGGGGTTGTAAATGTGGAGGTGACATTCCATTCCACCGATACCCTGACCGCCACTTTCTCCCCTGAAGCAACGGCAGCACGAAAAGCATCATCTGTCCTCACTGTCCCCCGTATCGGCGTTCGCTTCCGCTTGCCGGCAACAATGAACAGAGTGGAGTACTTCGGTCGCGGCCCGGGAGAGAACTACATCGACAGAGCCTCGGGCTCAAAGGTAGGATTGTATCAGACCACGGTCGAAGCACTCTATTTCCCTTATGTTCGTCCGCAGGAGAATGGTCACAGGTCCGATACACGCTGGGTGGCTCTCACAAACGGAGAAAAGGGCCTGATGGTTGTGGCAGACACTACCATCGGGTTCAATGCACTGCACAACAGCGTGGAGGATTTCGACGCTGAGGAGGCAACGCATCGCCCCTATCAGTGGAACAACATGAGCAGTGAGGAGATTGCCGGTCGTTCTGAGGAGAAGGCGAAGAATAACCGTCCCCGCCAGACGCATCTCAACGACATCACCCCTCAGGATTATGTGGAGGTATGCGTTGATATGATGCAGCAGGGTGTAGCCGGATACAACAGCTGGGGTGATCGCCCCCTACCCCGTCATACGCTTCCCGCGAACAGGAATTACAAATGGAGTTTTACCCTGGTACCGGTAAGAGACAGCAGTGAGATCAATGACAAATCGGTATTACGCTATTGAACAAACATAAGGTATACCCTTCAAGCGGTTACTCACTAAGATGCATCTCCATATCATACACCGGGGATGCTTTCACCAGGACCGGTCACCTCTTACCTGATTAAAAATTCACATTATCGTAACAAAGAACAGAGAACATTAATAGCTCTATGTTGTTCCAAAGAACAGAATACTAAATAAAATATAATGAAAAAAAACTTTCTCACTCTTTTGCTGTTGTTCGCCACCATTATCGCCTATTCACAACAGATTGCCAAAGGATATGTGTATGAAGATGCAAACAACAACGGCAAAAAAGACCGTCGTGAAGCGGGCATTCCGAATGTAGCCGTATCAAACGGTACTGATGTGGTACTCACCGACGCGAAAGGGTTCTATGCTGTTCCACTAAGCGCAGGAAACACACTCTTCGTGATCAAACCAGGTGGATATAAAACAGCTGTGGATGAAAACTTTATTCCACAGTTCTACTACCACTACAAGCCGGAAGGATCACCCGCAACATTGACTTATAAAGGTGTTTCTCCCACCGGTAAACTCCCTGAGACGATTGATTTTGCACTCTATAAATACAACGAACCGGATAATTTCAGTGCGATCGTGTTTGGAGACCCGCAACCCTACTCTCTGGAGGATCTGGATTATTTCACTCAAAAGATTGTGGATGATGTGGAGATAACAGAGCGCACACTGTTTGGTATCAGCCTGGGCGACATTGTAGGTGATAACCTCGACCTGCAACCCGTTTATAAGGAACGTATGCGCCGTTTACAGCTACCGTGGTATAATGTGATGGGTAATCATGACATGAACTACGATGTGCCCTCTGATGACCTCTCGGATGAGACGTTCGAGAAGAATTTCGGTATTGCCAATTATGCGTTCAACTACGGCAATGCACACTTCATCATTCTGGACAATATCCTATATCCCGATCCACGTGACGGAAAAGGATACTGGGGTGGTTATCGCCTGGATCAGCTTCTTTTTCTGGAAAATAACCTGAAGCATGTGCCCAAAAATAAACTGATCGTTTTGTCGCAGCATATACATATGAAGAATGAAGCAGAATACCGGACAGGTGACAGACAGCGGATATTCGATCTGCTGAAGGAGTTTGACAATGTGCTGATCATGTCGGCACACACTCACCTGCAGGATCAAATTGAGTACACAATCGAACAGGGATGGCAGGGAAAGAAACCGTTGCATGAGTATAACGTGGGAACCACCTCGGGCGACTGGTATTCCGGAAAAAAAGATGCCAGCGGATTGCCTGATGCCACCATGCGCGACGGCACGCCACAGGGTTATGTTTTCCTGAATATCAACGGAAACAAATATGATGTGGACTATAAAGTTGCTGGTAGAGAAGCTGCATATCAGATGAATATTTACGCACCGAAAGTAGTGCAATACAAAGGTAGAACCACCTCACAGATTGTGGTGAACTTCTTTATGGGCAGCAAAAATAATCTGGTGGAATACCGTATTGACAACGGTGCATGGCAGAAGATGCGTTATACTGAAGCCATCGACCCCTCCTACCTGACAAAACTGAATGAGTGGGATTACACCGACACACTACTTCCCGGACGCCGTCCCTCAAACGCGGTGAACAGTACACACCTCTGGAGCGGGTCGCTAAAGCTCGACCTCCCTCCAGGAGAACATACCATTGAGGTGAAGGCCACCGACCGGTATGGCAAGCAACATTTCGGTAAGAGAAAATACAGTATACTGGAATAAATAATAAATCAGGTTTTCCCTCTTGTATGATTACAGCGTAACTGTTCGGGAACCGTAAAACGGGTCGTCAGTACATCAGTGCAGGCGACTTTTTTATTAAACCCTACCCCCGTAAAACTGCCATTTAGTCTTTTATTTGTGCCTTTTTCCGGTATTTATCACTCTTTTTGCGCCATTATGTCTTATTTTATGCAAAGAAAGGTCTCAATCTGCATCGGCATATCTTTTGCATTTTGTGTAATGGAATAAGTGATTCAATTTAAAAATTAACAAATAAAAGAAAGGGTAAGATTATGACTATTATCAGACGAACAAACAATTGGTTACCGAGTGTTTTCAATGACTTTTTCGGTAATGAGTGGATGGAAAACAACAGTAAATCTGTGCCTGCCATCAATATTCAGCAAAATGAGAATGGTTTCACGGTAGAGGTTGCAGCACCTGGAATGACAAAGGAAGATTGCAATGTGCGTATTGATGACGACAACAACCTGGTCATCTCATTCGAGAAGAAGAGCGAAACAGAAGACAAGGACAAGAAAGGAACCTATCTGAGACGCGAGTTCTCCTACACGCAGTTCAAGAGAACGATGCTCCTTCCCGACAATATCGAGAAAGAGAACATCTCAGCGAAAGTGGAAAATGGTGTATTGACAGTTGAGATACCCACTTTAAATGAGGAGAAAGTTAAGGCATCAAAAATGATTGAAATTCAATAAGATGACCATTGTATAACAGGAAAGAGGGTGTTTCATTAAGTGATCCACCCTCTTTTTATTTCAACGCGGAGGCCTGAGATACGGCAGTGTGAAAATTCAACAAATGCAATCTCTGTATGTTCACATTCCACATTAGTATTTTCGTTCTTTCAAATAGGAGAGAAAAAGGTTCATCAGCGTTTTTATCTCATCGTTAAACCTGAAATCGGAAATGATTGTTTCCGCTTCCGCAAGATACTCATTCATCTTGCTATAGGCATACTTCACCCCATGATACTCTTTGGCAAAATCCAGCAGGATAGCGATATTCTCTTCCGAATAATCGCGTGCTTCGATAATTTGCATCATCACTTGAGACAGCTCGTGAGGAGCATTTCTCAATGCATAAATCAGCGGCAGCGTGATCTTACCTTCCCTAATATCATTTCCGGTAGGCTTGCCCACGTTGTTGCTGAAGTAATCAAAAATATCATCCCTGATCTGAAAACAGATACCCAGGATGCTACCCAGTCTCATGAATTTTGAAATCATCTTACTGTCTGCACCTCCAGTAATTGCCCCTATCACGATGCTGGCCCGCATTAAAGAGGCAGTTTTCTTATCGATCACATCAAAGTATGCCTTCTCATCTATGATAATATCACTGGCGAGTGAGAACTGGTTCAGTTCCCCTTCAGAAAGATTCTGGCCTAACTCAGAGATGATCCTGACGATGTTAAGATCACTTGTTTTCACACTCTCCATCAGGGCAGTAGAGAGCAGATAATCACCGATGAGCACAGCCTGTGTATTATCGTAAACAGCATTTACAGAACGTCTGCCTCTGCGTAATTCCGACTTGTCAATCACATCATCGTGAATAAGCGTGGCACTGTGCAACAGCTCAACGGTTACGGCACCGTGATAGGTTTCAGGGATGATGCCTCCGCATGCCTTTGCAGTAAGCAATACCAATATTGGTCTTAATCGTTTACCTTTTGATCTGAAAAGATAATTGACCATTTCAGTTATGTGCGGATTATCACTTTTTACTGAATCAAGCAGATATTCATCAAAAAGAAGTAACTCCTCGCGCAAAAAATCTTTTATAAGCTGACTTTGATCCATCCCCTCCTTAATTATAACCTACAAAAGTAAAAATAATTCTCCTCTAAGCAACAAATATTCGTAACTTTACATTTACTTACATGTTATTTCAGGTGATTATGAATAAAAACAAGCTTTTCCTTCTCGACGCCTACGCGCTCATTTATCGCTCCTACTACGCATTTATACGAAACCCGAGGGTAAATTCCAAAGGGTTGAACACATCTGCTATCTTCGGTTTTGTGAACACGCTGGAAGAGGTACTGCGCAAGGAAAATCCATCCCATATTGCTGTTGCTTTCGATCCTCCCGGACCCACTTTTCGTCATGTAGAGTATGAGTCATATAAAGCACAGCGTGAAGCAACGCCCGAGGATATCAAACTCTCTGTGCCGATCATCAAAGCGATTATCAGGGCTTACAATATCCCGGTGCTGGAAGTGGCCGGTTTTGAAGCCGATGATGTGATCGGCACCATCGCCAAAAGGGCAGACAAAGAGCGTTTTGATGTCTACATGATGACGCCGGACAAGGATTACGGACAACTGACGGAACCTCATATCTTCATGTATAAACCCAGGTATGGCAGTAACGATTTTGACCTGATGGATGACAGGAGGGTGATGGAAAAATACAACCTCTCCCACCCTTCCCAGATGATTGACCTGCTGGGATTAATGGGAGATGCTTCGGACAACATTCCGGGATGTCCCGGTGTAGGGGAGAAAACAGCGGTCAAGCTTCTTCTGCAATTCGGTTCTGTGGAGAACCTGCTGGAGAAAAGTGACCAGCTGAAAGGAGCGCTGAAAATAAAGGTAGAAGAGCACAGTGATCAGATACGATTTTCAAAATTTCTCGCCACCATCAAAACAGATGTACCCATTGAGGTGAAAGAGGATGAATTTGTGCGTAAAGAGATCAATGAGGAAGCCATCAAAGTGATTTTCGAAGAGCTTGAGTTCCGCACCATGCTAACGCGCGTACTGAAACAAGAGCCTCAGAAAAATATTTCAAAAGAACCGGCACAAGGCGAACTGTTTCCCACATACGACAATGGAGAGACAGCGGAACCGGAGGTGTTGCCGGCCAACTTCACCGATATACACACTACAGCGCATCGGTACAGGATGGTGCTGACAGAAAAGGAGATGACTGATCTCTCTGCCACACTCTGTGCGCAGACATCGGTCTGCTTCGATACCGAAACCACTGGGATTGATCCGCTGTTGAGTGAGTTGGTAGGATTTTCATTCGCATACCAAGAAGGGGAGGCATACTATGTGCCAGTCTCTACCGACAGGGATGAAGCGCAAAAACAGGTGGAGATCTTCAGGCCCTTCTTCGAGAATGAAAAGATAGAGAAAATAGGGCAGAACATCAAATATGATATCCTGGAGCTGCGGAATTACGACATACAGGTGAAAGGAAAGCTTTTCGACACGATGATTGCGCACTACCTGCTCAATCCCGAAATTCGTCACGGGATGGATTACATGGCGGAGACCTATCTCCGTTACCGCACCATTCATATCGATGAATTGATCGGAGTGAAGGGAAAAAACCAGAAAAATATGCGTGATATAGATCCGGCAATTGTGACTGACTATGCGGCTGAGGATGCAGATATCACGCTGAAACTGAAAAATATACTGGAAAAGGAGATCCACACAAGCAAGCTTGAAAACCTGTTCTACCAAATTGAAGCACCGCTTATCAATGTACTTGCTGATATGGAGTGGACAGGGGTACGTCTCGATCTGGAGGCGCTGAACGATCTCTCCACGCTGTACAGCAGGGAGCTGATGAAGATTGAAAAGGAGATCACCGGAATGGCAGGCATCGATTTCAATGTCAATTCACCCAAGCAGATTGGAGAGGTGCTGTTCGATCGGTTGAAAATCATTGATAAACCGAAAAAAACCAAAACAGGACAGTACAAAACCGGTGAAGAGGAGCTGGAGAAAATGCGATTCAAACATCCCATTATCGGCAAGATACTGGAACAGAGAGGGCTGAAAAAACTGCTCAGCACCTATGTGGATGCTTTTCCTCTGCTTATCCATGCACGTACAGGAAAGATACATACATCATTTAATCAGACGGTAGCTTCCACCGGCCGCCTGAGCAGCACAAACCCCAACCTTCAGAACATCCCTATCAGGGATGAACGTGGCAGGGAGATGCGCAAAGTATTTATCCCCGATGAGGGGTGCATCTTTGTCTCGTCGGACTACTCACAGATCGAACTGCGTATCATGGCCCACCTCAGCGGTGACAGCAACATGGTGGAGGCTTTCAACAAAGGGCAGGATATCCATGCTGCCACAGCCGCCAAGATATTTAAAATACCTATCGATGAGGTGACAGGAGATATGCGCAGAAAGGCGAAGACTGCCAATTTCGGTATTATCTACGGCATTACCCCCTTTGGATTGTCGGAACGCCTCAACATCCCGCGTAGCGAGGCAAAAGAGCTGATTGATGAGTATTTCGTCACCTTCCCCGGTGTAAAGCGTTATATGGACGAATGTATCACCAACGCAAAAGTAAAGGGTTATGTGGAGACGATCTTTGGCCGCAAGCGATTTCTGGCAGATATCAACTCCCGCAATGCCACCGTTCGGGGGTATGCTGAGCGCAATGCTATCAATGCACCCATCCAGGGTAGTGCGGCTGACATCATCAAGGCAGCGATGATACGCATTTTCGAAAGGCTCCAACAAAAAGGGATGAGATCGAAAATGATCCTTCAGGTGCATGATGAGTTAAATTTCAATGTGGTGCCCGGGGAGTTGGAGGCTGTCCGGGAAATTGTGACAGAGGAGATGGAAAATGTCTGTACGCTGAGTGTCCCACTGAAAACCGACCTGGGGGCTGGGGAGAACTGGCTTGTAGCCCATTGATCGCCATGCTTGACGGATTTGCGGAATATGGTTACTGGGGTTTGCTGATTGCTTCCTTTCTGGCGGCGACAGTGCTGCCGTTCAGCTCAGAGGTGGTATTTGCGGCGTTGGTGGCATCCGGACTGGATATCTGGCAATGTATCTTTTACGCTACCATCGGCAATGCCGCCGGAGGGGCCACCTGCTATTATCTGGGACGCCTGGGCAATGTGGAATGGCTGGAGAAATGGCTTAAGATTAAACCGGAGAAGCTGGAGAAGACAATGCGATGGCTTCATGGCAAGGGTGCCGTGATGGGGTTCTTTGGTTTTCTTCCTGTGGTAGGTGATGCGATGTTGGTTGCACTGGGCTTCATGCGGGCCAATGTTCCCGTGGTGATGATCACCATGACTTTAGGTAAATTTTTGCGATACTTGCTGATTGGCTTTGGCACAGGTCAGATCATGTCGTGGTTATGATACAGTTGTCAGTGGTCAGTTCTTAAGGGTAAGCTTTCTGTTATCAGCTATCATTTTTTTAGCAAGCTTTGTAAGTGCAGCGATAAGGTCTTAGGGATCAGTGATCAGTGGTCAGCTGTCGGTTGCCAGTTTTAAGCTCTTATCTCTCAATTTATAATTGTTAATTGTTAATTGTTAATTGTTATGACGATTCTTTTTCACGAAATAGTCTATGGTCCCGTTCACAGCCGACGAATGGGAACATCACTGGGGGTCAACCTGCTGCCCTATGACGGCAAACTTTGCTCGTTCGACTGCATCTATTGCGAATGCGGGTTCAACAGGGATTTCCGCACCAAAACAAAATTACCCGACCGCGATAATGTACGCGCAGCACTGCAGGATAAACTGCAGTCACTGCAGGATGAGGGTGCTAAGCTTGATGTGATTACCTTTGCAGGTAATGGAGAACCGACGATGCACCCGGAGTTTGAGGGAATCATTGTCGACACCCTGCAGCTGCGGGACCGTTTTTTTCCCCACACCAAAATCAGCGTACTCTCCAATGGACTGCATCTCAACAAAAAAGAGGTGTTCGATGCAATGAAAAAAGTGGACAACCCCATCCTGAAACTTGATTCTGCCTTCGACGAGACAGCACGCCGTATCGACCGGCCCAATGCGGCCACCTACAGCGTAAGTCAGCAGGTGGAGCGGTATATGCTGTTTCAGGGTGATTTTATTCTGCAATCGATGTTCCTTCGCGGCCGGTTTGAGGGGAGCGTGGTGGACAACACCACCGAAGAGGAGCTCTCGGCCTGGCTGCAGCTCGTCAGGGCACTCCGGCCACGCGAGGTGATGATCTACACCATCGACAGGGAAACGCCCGCCAGAGAGCTTGAAAAAGCGCCACTAGAGGTATTGCGTGAAATTGCCCGAAGGGTAGGGGAGCTGGGCATTCAAACGATCGTAGCCGGGTAAGGGCGGACCTTCTTTTGGTTGAGATCATCCTTTATTAGTTGGGCTACTACCTGCGGCCCCTGTATTGCGGCAATCAGAAGCATGACAGCCATGCGTGAAGAGATGAAAGATAATCCGGATGTGGCGTTTCTTTTTATCACCAGCGATGGCGACTCACCAAGAGGTGCATATGACCGGTTTGTGGAGGAAAACAAGCTGAATGAGTATGGCAACCACTATCTGTCCAATGACGAATATCTGTTGTTAAGGGAGCTATTCCGCTTCAACGGTATACCTCGTTATTTGCTGGTGGACAGGCATGGCAATGTCATTGATGATAATTATCAGCCCTATCAATTCAAGGAGGATTTCAGAAAAGAGCGTGAGAAAAGATGACCGGTCACCCGGTTATCTTTTCTCCAGAAAACTAACCGGGTTTATGGAACGGTTCTATTTTTCTGTACTGAGAGCCCCATCTGACTGTCAGGCATGGTGTGCTTCCGCCGGTGACTGCATTTATCACAGTTTTTCCATTATTCTGTTTTAGTGATATGATCACTGATAGCATCCTGCAGTCGCTTGTTACGGGCAACGGTAAGGCTATAGTAAGCAATGACAGCGAACGCGGCAGCAGGTACCAGGTAGGCAAACCGGATGCTGCCTGACTGATCTGATAGAATCCCCTGCAGCTGCGTCAGCAGTGCCGCCCCGGCAATGGCCATTACCATGCCGGAACCGGCAATCTTGGTATCTTCACCCAGGCCTCTCAGTCCTATTCCATAGATGGTGGGGAACATCAGCGACATGCAGCCCGAGATTCCCATCAGTGCATAGACACCCACAAACCCCGATCCTGTGACCACGATAATAGACAGGAGAATCGCCAGCACCGAGAGAAAGGAGAGCAGGTTCACCGGACGTATATACTTCATCAGCCAGGTACAGACAAACCGTCCCACCACGAAAAGGATAAGCGACATGATATAATAAGTCGCACCCGCCTGTTCGGCGGTACGGGGCAACAGCGCGTCAACACCCAGCCACTCGGTGAGGCCGTAGAAACCACCCGCGATAGGCTCCACATCCCGCAATGCCGCGATGATTGACTCCTGTGAGGGGTTTGCACCCAGTCCGGCGATCACCGCATCGAAATTAAGCTGTTGCATCACGTAGCGAATGATGAACGACCATACGGCGATCTGGGCACCTACATAGAAGAACTGCGCCACCACCCCCCAGACATAGTTTTTGTTTCTTTTCAGCCGCACCAGCGTCGCCTTCAGGTTGAGGCTTCTGTCATCATCCTGAGCCTTGGGTATCCTGGTGAAAAGAATCATCAGGAAAAGCACCAGCATCACCGCTCCCAGTACCAGGTATGCACCGGTAACCGCATTGAGCTCAAGGTTCTGTATGGCAGTCAGTTCCTCCTGTTGCAATGCCCCTCTCTCAGCTGCACTCAATGTATTGAGTTGCGACAGTACGAATACCTGGCTCACCAGCACGCCGGTGAGGGCACCAAAAGGGTTGAACGACTGTGAGAAGTTGAGTCGTCTTGTTGCAGTATGCTGATCTCCCAAAGCATACACATAGGAGTTGGCAGAGGTCTCCAGCACCGACAATCCCGCGAAAAGGACGAAGATAGCCAGCAGGTACATCGCGAAGCTGAGGAAGGAGCCGATGTCATTGGCCAGCATGGCGGGATAGAAGAGGAATCCACCCGTGATACAGAAAGCCAGTCCCAGCAGCACACCCGATTTGTAGGTATGTTTCTTGATAAAAATCGCCCCCGGCAGTGCAAAAAAGCCATATCCCAGCAGATAGCAGACCACCTGGATCCATGCTGTCTGGGTATCAGAGAGGCTCATGATGCGTTTGAATGCCGCCAGCATCGTATCGGTCATGTTGTTGGGTACCGCCCAGATGAAAAAGAGGGATGTTAGGAGAATAAAGGGGAAAATAATCCCGGCAGGAACTAATCGATGTTTTTCTGAGGTTGTATTCATTTTGATAAGTTGTCAGTTTAAAGTTATCAATTCCTAGCTCTCAGCCTTAAGTCCGGACTATCTGAAATTTTTATCCCGGGCCGTTACCTTACACACGTTTCACCTACAAAGCTGAATGCTGATCACTGATTGCTTATTGCTTATTAAAAAATTGTCTTTACTTTTTCCAGACTCACGCCCAGCAGCTGTTCCGCGATGGGGGAGAGGGCTGCCTCGCTGCCCACGAAATGATAGACGTTATGCATGTGCGATAATGACTCATCCGGTTTCAGAAAAGCGGCAGGTGAGCTGCTCTCCAGTTCCAGGAAAGGCCCCATGATGCTTCCGTCATCCAGCGGTCCGTCGTTATAGGCGTTAAGCGCATCACCTGTGAGCGGCTCTCTTTCGGGGTTCCACTCCTGGTTGAGATAGACAGCCTCCGGATCAGCACCAAAAGTGACGACAGTCAGCCGTTGTGAGATGGGATCATAGTTACCGGCAATCAATTTTGTACGTTTTGCATTCATCCCCAGTTTACCTCTTTTTTTCCCATCTGTTTTAAAAAAAATAGTGCCGCTGTCATCAATCAATCTTTCAGGTGGGATTTCACCGAAATAATCGGATGTGACCACATTGCCCAGCCTACTTTCATCTCCAGTATGATAGGGTATCACCGTCACTGCCGAATCGGAAGGATTGAACATGTCAAGCATCCATATGCAGACTGTTCCGGTCTCTTTTGTCCACTCATAATCGTTGCGGTTGGTGATCCTGTTTTCGGTTGAATAGGCAACCGCGCTCACTCCTTCGTGTAAGTCAATCCCGAGAGTGCGAGCTATTTCACTGTCGGGGAGCAGTGCGATCGTTCTTTCCACAGCAATCTTCAGGCTGCTTCCCTGATAATTCTTCAGCTCCATCTCCTTCGTGAAGGTTGCCTCAGCATCAGTAGCGCTGTTCACATCCCACTCCTCTATATCGATTGCGTTAGGGGTGTGCCAGTGATCGAAGATCTGCTCCTTCCCAGGTTCAAAGAAGATGGAGTATTGTCCTCCTTCGGGTCCTAACCAAAAGCGGTTTTCTCCTCCAAAGCCGTTCATATGCTCATCGACAATTCCGGCATCAAAGAACTTATAATTCACAAATCCATGACTTTTACCCTCTTCACCGGTAGCGGTAGAGGTGAATACCTTCGCCTGGTATTTCGCTGACACAATCACCTGTGCTTTGCCGTTATCTGATTTCAGGACGATAAGACTATCCTTCTCTGAGAGATAGTTCAGATCATACCCGAATGTCCCTGCTTCATACTCTTTCTTCATAGTGTCCGATGTTTTATTGTTGCCTGTGCAGGAGAGCAGCATAGCGGCCCCGATACCTGCAGCCAACAGACTCTTGTTCAATGTTTTCAGTTTCATAGTTTATCTTTAAAATTATTTATTCCATTGTCCCGAATTTATCCAGTATACGATTATAAGCTTCGGCAGCAGCGCCGTTACCCCAATCGTAGATGGCAAATTCTCCCATTCCTTCTCCTCCGGGACTGGTGCGCCCGCCATGACCGTAATTTTCCATCATAAAACCATAATCTTCCGCACCGAAGAACGGGTATACTTTCTCCCATTGCATCTTTGTCTGAGGATTCTCAGGAGCGTACATCATCACAAAAGATGCTTTCAGAGCAGCGTAGCCTCTTTCACTATATTCAGTCTTGCTGAGGAGCTTGCCGTACTGAAGTATCAGCCCGGCAAAGAGGCTCTGCCTCGAATCGTTCCATTCACCATCCGCATTCATCACACCGAAACCTCCCAGCACGTTCACATACATATAGGGAGGCTGCCATGCTGCCTGTGTCATCAATAACTCGTCGAGCGTCCTTTGTCCCATCACAAGATAGTGTTTCTCCTTCGTTGTCAGATAGCATTCCAACAACGCTTCAGCTGTCCAGAACATTGAGATGTTATTCTGTTTATGCATATTGTTCCTTAAGACTTTTTCACCTACCAGGCTGTCTGATCCGTAGCGGGAGCAGGACCAGTAGGTTTCAAAATCCTCCCATCTACCCGTGGGGATCACGTTCCGGATCACAGCATCCATTGCTTTCAGTGCCGCCTTTTTATAATCGTGATTTCCTGTCAGTGCTGCCAGTTTCAAAAGAAATGTCACCGACATGGCTGTCTCAGGCGATTCATTCAGATGTTGCATCGGCTCCAGTGTCTCCAGATGCAGCCACCCCGGGAAAAATCCGTTTGAATACTGTATTTTCAGTAACGATTTCGCATAATCTTCTGCATAAGTGAGCAGCCGGTCATCTCTCTCCAGCTCATCATACCAGCGCAGCATCAGCAGTGCCGTCCAGCTCATATCCAGGATATGGAAAGGTGCTTCCCGCGGATTCCAGGTATAGGGGTTCCTGTTTGAATTGCCCCAGTAGTGGGTGTCCCATCCTTTGCTTCTGTTGTATTTCCTTCCTTCCGATTCAACCTCCTCCATCTCCGTGCCGATCAGCCCATAGAAAAATCCATCCCGCTGCGGAAAGGAGAGTGCCAGCTCTTTGGTGAGCAATGCTTTCTCCATCAACGCTTTATTACCCGTTCGTCTCGCGTACCGGTACAAACCACCGGCAGAGCGCAACGAACTGAACCAGGCCTGGTTCCACACAGAACGGAACTCACGTTCATTCACCTCTCCCGGATAATTGGGACTCTGCGTTGTGTTGACAATAAAAACAGGTGCACCCACAATGTTCCCATTCAGTTCAAACTCCTGCCATACAGCATCGCCCCAGCTATTGAACGCCCAGTTGTAGGTATGTTCCACATAGTTCTCCAGCTTTCCTGCAACCGGGTGTCCTGAATGGTAGAGTGGGTGTCCCCAGCGGCTCCAGATAAAATCGAGCGGTTTTCTGAATGGATTAACCACAGCAGCTGCATCAGCAGCATGCAAAAGATAAAAACCAATCTCCACTTCACCCTCAGGGTAGGTCGCCCCCGGCTCCCTCTGAAACAGGATATGCTCAGCCACACTACTGTTGCTCATGCCCAGTATAAGGCGGTTATTGGGCGCATCCAGATCGAGATACCATCTTACGGCTGTTCCTTTTTGCATGATATCCAGATCGGGGACAAGCGCTATCATCTGCTTACCGTCAGACATGATCAGGGCAGGTGAACGAAAGACATGCTGATCGACGATATGCCTCCCGGTAGGAGTCAGGTGCGGCGACCAGTGAAAGGAAGGTACAAAGCCGGGGGTTACTGACAGCTGCCAGTCGTCCTGCTGCAGTGGTTGCCCGAGCATGAAGCTGATCTTCACATGGAGGCATTGCTCATTGATGACAGTTACATGGCTCTGCCCCTTTTGCACTCCCAGCTGATCATATTGAATTGTCTGCCGGGTATGATCACCCGGAAAAGATGTTTTTATCACTGACACCTCATCTCCGGTCAGATCAGATACCTGCGCAACCATGCAAAAGAGTGCTGCAAATGATCCGATCAGGGAGGTATAAAAACGTCTTTTCATCTTCGTGATCAATCTATTCGTTCCAGTGTTATCAAAGTTAGCTCGAACAGGTTGGCTTCACCGTTGTCCCGCACATGCACCGTGATTGAGTTCGTCTGTGGTGTGAGATGAATATCACCTACATGCACGTTCTCACGATATCGGTCAGCAACCGCTTTGGTTGAATGCCAGTCTGAAAGCTGATACTGTCGCTGCCATATCTGGAAATCCGCTCCCTTGGGACCCTCATGATAATTGAGCAACACCCTGTATCTTCCCTCAGGAACATCGGTCAGCATCACTCTTACAGCCCCCTGGCCAAAAGATGAGATGGACAGCCCTCTGTCAAAGATAACCTGCACACCCTTTTCAAGCGTGATCTCCATCAGCTGGGGGAAATAGACATGTTTCTCCGGCAGATAGACCTCTCTCAGCGCAGCTGTCGGCTCCATTCGCTCTTTGAGTGGCTGTGCACCGTAATAGAAAGCGACAGAGGTGTAGTCCACCGGAAATTCATTCCGTTCGGGACCATGCTCCATCGCGTGATATATCTCCCGCTCAAAGCTCAGCTTATCCGAGAGGAAAAAACGGTATGCACCTGTACGGTTCATCGGAAGTGAATAATCGAGAGATCCATGGATGGGCATGCTTATTCCCCGGTCCCAGCGATCGAGCAGCGCGTACCAGCCACCGTTGTAATAATCTTCCGATCCGGTGCCGTGCATACGCATCTTCCCATCGACATAGGTACTGTCATCCCCCTCAAAGAAGAGCGTCATACCCGGTCGCAGTCCCTGTGCACTATGGATTGTCCCCACATAGTGGCCTTTCCCCCGGGTCTTCATAAACTCGTAGAAACTGGCTGTCTCAGGCTGCTCTCTTCTCCAAACAGTATAGAGCTTACCCTCTTCCTTCACATCGCGTTTGTTGTTGTTATAATATACTTTCACACTCACGGGAAGAGGACTCTGGGTTATACCATCTCTTTTCCTGTAGACCAGTTTCATCCTGGCAGAATGATCAAACGGCATTGGAAGATAAGCATAGTTGGTGGTGTTGTATCTGCCCATCAGGATGCTCCTCATTGCCGGCTTTCCATAAGCGTAACCAAAGAAATCGGCTACCGGCGCATAGATCGCCTCCACCGACTCATTATCCCACCGGGCCGAGAGGATAAGATCCTTGTAGAGACCTTCAAAGGCAGTGCCGCCATCAATCTCAAAGCCGACGATCCGGCCACCCGACTGCTTGTCGAAGAAGAGCACCTCCTGGTCCGGCTCAATGGTAAACGTCTTTTCCTCCGTAAGGAGCCCGCCGGAGAGACCCGAGGTATAGTTGTTCACCGTGGGAGAGATGTCACCCCACAAGTTGCTCACCTCTGCAAGCAGTGCCCTGTCGGCAGGGGTGAACTGTCCTGTCCATGACTCCACATCCATACCGGATAGTGCACGGTACTGAATCTGGTGGAACATGATCTTTTCTCCCTGAAAAACTATTTTCAGCGATTCTTTGAATGGGATGGGGATATAACTGTAATATCCTCCTATCTCATTGCCGCACACCGGTTTCACAAAAGGGTAGACATCTCCTGAAAAGAGATCCATAAAACGAATCTTCAGACGGGGGTCCTTCTCTCCGTCAAAATAGAAAAGCAGTGTGTCGTTGGTAGGGGTGGGGGTCCAGATTCTGTTCACGACACCGGGTCCCTTGAAATCGGCCAGGACAAGATTGTCTCCCTCTTTTCTGATATATGAATATTTCCCTGAAAAACCGTCATCGTTGTTGCCGGTGCGGTCGTAGCTCGACTCCTGCTCAATCAGTTGATTATGCCTGTATCGGGGTAGCTGATCCACTCGCTTCAACAGCGTCACTTCATCGCTCCAGCGGTATGTTTTATTTTGACTGTGCAACTGAAAGACACCTGTCATAAACAGGAGAGCCAGCAAAAATGTATTTAATTTACTTCTCATTATGATTGATTATGGTGATTAATTATGGTGATTAATTCACTTCTAATTCTTCCCATGAGGGCAGTGCCGGGAATTTTGCGTGTGGTTCACTCTGATACCAGAATGTGGTTGAAGAGATATCCGACTTCTGTGGCAGATAACGCCCGCCATGCCGCCATCCCAGATCCTGGATGGTAATCTTCAGATCTTTTTTAAACCGGATCGGGTCCATCACATGCCAGCGGTAGAGGCCGAAGCGCTGTCCCGACTTGTAGGTCTGATCAGGAGGAAGAACCTGCACCAATCCTGCATAGGGAGTGGTATAGGTAACATATTTCCCGTGTCTGTCGAAATTATACGAACCGCAGAAGTAATCTTCTGTGCCGGTGCCTATAATAGTGGGGAATTGCTTATCGCCATCCATAAAGAACTTGATCTCTCCTTCGCCCCACCAACCGTTGTTGTTCACCTGCCATGCCATGTAGACGCCCACGTAGTGTCCTTCGCCCTTCACATTGTCGATGATGGTATAATCGGATGTTTCATTCACCTTTGTTCTGCGAAACTGCGCATGGAAATAGGCAGCATCCTCCGGCACATCGGTAAGGGTATAATCGATCTGATAGTAGAGGTTCATCGGCTGTTCATCGTTGATGTTGGTCATCGTGATCCTGCACTTTTTTCGAAAGGGCATCGTCCAGTAGCTGTTGAAAGCACTTCCCGGGTTCACGGTGATCGGTTGTGAGTTCAAAGGGGCATACTCGTTCCAGCCCATGCCGAAGAAATCACCCACTGGGACCTCCACAGAGGGTTCTGTCTCATCATCCCAGTAAATGCGGATGATGGAGAAGCGCCAGTTGCCGGTAGGGGTCATCCAGATATGCTGGATGGCGCCGGGACCATCAATCTCAGCCATGGTGAACGTTTCACCCGGCCGGATGGTGACATAGGGATTCACCTTCCAGCCCTGCCCCAGATCGCGTGATGCATGGGTGGCGTTGGCTGTGTTACGTGGTGCATTGGGATCGGGTGTAGCCATACCCCCTTTACCTTTCTCCCCGGTGAAGTTCTCAGGACTGATGGAGCGTGTCTCTGCGTTGGACAAACGGTAGAGGTTACCCATATTCATATCAAGACCGTTAAAGGATGTTTGGGATTGGATAGAAGCTGTATTTATCACACAACAAACGATTAAAAGAAGAATTGACTTTAAATGCATAAAAAAGTAATCGTTAAGAGTATTAAAAAAATATTTTGATTATTTTTGAACAGTAAATGTAATACAATACCTGATATTTTAAATAAAAATTAAGTATTGATTGTATCATAGATCTCTTGATTGTATCATTAGCGGCAACGGCCAACAACTGTTTTAAAAATGTATCTCTTCAAACCTGAAATGTTGGTTGATATCAGGATGATATTGATCTATATAGGGGGAATAGGTTTTTACATCGATGCTTCTTTTTAAAACGTCAACAGTGATAATCCGTAAGAACCCATTGCCTCCATTGATGGATTTTTCAACACCTCCCTGATAATTTGCCAACATCTGATATACATCATTGCCATGTATCCCCTGGCTAATCAATGTTCCGGTACCTGAATGCAAAACATGACCGCTAACAACCAAAAGAATATTTTCATAGCGACTGACAAGTTTTTTCCACATTTGCTCTCCATTGTTAACCGCTTCTTCCCCGGCTTCCTTCCCCACACCATAATGTTGAGGTAACCAATCATCCCCATCTCCCATACGGCTATCATCTGAGTACATATAGTCATGGGTGTTAATAATAACCTTATGTCTCGGATGATCTCTAATTATGTTCTCAGCCCATTTTAGAACTTTATTACGGGTACCGAATTCCAATGATAGAATGAGCCAGTCAATCCCACCAGCTTTGAATATGTGCCACGTATTGTCCATCTTTCCAACTTCAAATGCCCCACCGAAACCGGTTGCTTTACTGTATTTTTCATATGGAAAGTAAAGATTGAACAGATCGGTATTTCTTATATCGGCGTTATTGCCCATATCATGATTCCCGGGGACAAAAGTGTAGGGAATTTTACCATCTAATTTCGAAAAGGCATTGCGGGCTGACTTCCATTGTTCATGAGCGTTCCAATCGGTGAGGTCACCTTGCTGCAATACAAAATGGAAATCATCTTTATGATCAGCAAGCCATTGCGTTTGGGCCACTGCAATCTCAGGATAACTTTGTGTATACGTTTGAATATCCGGTAATAGAGCCAGACGAACGGGATTTGGCTGATTATCATTCAACAGGACAGATGGATGATTGAGAAATTCCGTAAACTCATGTTCACCGGGACTTCCGGGTGGAGGGACACAATAATCACTTGAACCATTACCCCAAAATGTGATATAAGCCAAAGGTGCATGCATCTCCATAAATATATCCAACATTCGTTTTATGCGCTTTTTATCTCTCTTCCGGGGCTTATCTCTGTCAACAAAATAACCTACTTCGGTCAAAGCACACGGTTTTTGTTTCTCAGCAGCCATCTCACTCAGTATTTGAATGCGTTTCTTTGCTTTTTCAGATTGATATTTTGTCGATCTAAAATCTTTGTAGTCATCCATACCAAGGATATCGACAAACTCATCACCCGGATATCGCAACAAATATTTTTCTTTAGAATTAAATTTAACATCAGGAGAGAAAGCATACAAGATATTGTGGACATTCAAATCATCTCTCAAATAATTGACCATAAATCTCCACACCGTTCTGAATTCTTCGGGAGTATTGTATTTAGCTCCCCACCAGAACCAGTTACCATCAAACTCATGAAAGGGCCTGAAAATAAAAGGTATCTCCTGGTCATCTTCGTCACGCAATGAATGAGCAAACTCAGCCACTTTCTGCAAATCCTTTTTGAATTGCTCATGATTCTCCCGTCCGGGCATAATTGAGTGAAACGACTCATTTCTGTATCGTTTGTTTGTAATTTCTTTAGCGTAAAATGTTTTACCCGTATATGGATCATTATAATGCCAACACATGGTAATAGCAATGCCCTCTTCATGGGCAGCAATGATCCTTTTACGGATATCATCTTCCTGTTGACGGGTCCATGATCCGTGTCTATTGTCACGTCTGGTGATGAACATAAAGTCAAATGACGCTATTGCCGGTAATTTACCTATTAATTGAGAGAAATAGGAATCAACTTTTCCGTTCTCATTTATCCACATACCATCATGTTGTCCCAACCAAACACCTTCATTTCTCAATTGTTTTAAGCAATAAAGGAGCGATGCCGTTTCATCAGTAATATGTTTATCAACAGCATGCAGCCGAATAGTATCGTATCGGTTATTTCCGATTACGGGTAATAAAAAACTCAAAATGAGGATTAAACAAATACTCCCTGTTTTCTTCATATGTTAACATGTTATCGGTATTACCAACTGTTTACCACTTTCAATTCAGGTACATAAGGACCGACACTGCTCATATGCTCAGTGGGATGAAGCTCCGTACCGATGTTGGGACGGCTTCCGTCAGCCGATAGATAGATGTTTTGCGTATGATCATTGGTACGGTAATATTCTTTTTTTCCTGCATATACCTGTGTGATCGAGTCTGTTATTACTAAGTTACGTCGGATAATAGCACCTCCATAATCACAGATGAATACTGCCGGCACTATGTCATTTTTTACCTGTCTCGTTCGAATAATCGTATTATCTTCAATCACTGTGTTGTGAACAGGCGCCCAAAGCATTACAAAATCCTGGAAATCATCACTCATATTGTGTGTTATCCGCAGATCATGTGTTTCGGTTTTAGCAATATCGGCAAACCAACTTACCTCGAGGAATCCCATGTTAGAAGAAGTATAGTTGTGATGGATATAAATATCTTGTTTTGGATTACGTCCGTCATCAATCTCAATTGCCCCGCCATCGGCTCCAAACGATCCACCGATATAGTAATAATCGCGAATGACATTATAGGAAACTTCCTGATGGCTGTTGCCGATATGAATACCGATAGGTCCCCAATCGGGAGGAGATAAAGGTCTGGAACAAGCACTGTGGAGATAATTACCTGTAATCAGAATATATTCACCTGTTGACTGAATACCCTTCTGGCAATTATAGAATTCACAGTTTTTTACTGTACAATAATTGGCTCCTAACATAATTCGTACGGCACCAACATCCCACACTTCAGTGTAGGATGCTTTAGGTGCTGCAGGTGCACAATCGTGAAAATAGAGGCCATCCACAACAATGTGATTGCCTGAAAGTCGTATTGCATTACCATTTAATACGGTTGGGTCCGGATTACTGAATTTAGGCATCATCCCTTCTCCGTAGGTTGTCAATACAATTGGATGCCGTTTCTCACCCGAATCTTTGATATCAATCCCTCCTGTAAACGACGAACCCCGTGCAAAAAACAGTGTGTCTCCTGGCTGCAATGTTACTGTTGAAGCTTTACTCAAACTTTTCCAGGGACGATCTTCTGATCCGTTCCATTCATCGTTTCCACCGGATGAATCAACATAAAACTTCCGAGCTGTTTTCCATGTCAGCTTAGCCATCCGGATTCCATCCAGGTTAGGTTTGAGTGCAACAATATAATATTCACCGTCATGTTCAACTATCTCAGGTGCTGCAACATTCATCTGTCCAATCATCCGGCTGTCATCACGGATGCCGAAATACAACGGGTTATCTGAAGCATATTGTGAGTTAAGCGCACCCATCCCGTACAGTTGGTTACGGAAAAGGTAAAATAAACCGTTTCGATGTACCACAAAAGGAGATTCGCTATCGGCCCCATACCATACCCCTTTTGTGGGGCTACCACCTGAACAAACA
Source organism: Proteiniphilum sp. (assembly GCA_015478855.1). Taxonomy (GTDB): domain Bacteria; phylum Bacteroidota; class Bacteroidia; order Bacteroidales; family Dysgonomonadaceae; genus Proteiniphilum. The sequence goes on along the minus strand of JADMKJ010000134.1, from coordinate 44,040 downwards.
ATCACGGGATCTCCCCAATTGAAGAGGTCGGTGGATATACGGCAAAATACGGCACATGAATCCTCACCAACCGGAGGATTGCTGGTATGTCCCGTATAGTAGCAGTAAAAACGATCATCGACTTTCAAAACCATCGCATCTCTCGTGTTCTCATAAGGACCTTCAAACAAACCTGTTTGACTCTTGTCATTCAATATTCGTTCAAACTGTTTACCGTCAACACTTTGGGCCAGGCTAATACGGTCCCAGTCACCATAAAACATATAATAAATATTATTTTCCTTCAAAACAAATGGTGCTTGTAACCCTCCTAAAGGTTCACCTATCGAAGGATCGGACATCATTGCAATACCTTTTGGCATCCAATTGGTATCAGTCAATTGTTTACCTTCCCATCTGTAGAACAAACGGGAATGCCCGCCAATAGATGTATTGCGAATACAAGACCATAACTGCCAGGTACCATCGGCTGCTTTCCATATACCAAAATCAACCGGCTCCATACCGGCATTATTGAACTCACCCAGGTCGGGAACTCCGGCAATGTCCCACCAATCACCATCAATAACCGGTACCGGATGATTACTGTTCACCATCTCAGATGACAAAGTATAAGCCATAAAACCACTAAGGAATAGACAGCATAATAGAAATCTCATGCAATGATATTGTATTAATGATAGATTCTTACTTAATCCTGGATTTCATTACCCCAGAGTTTGGAATCGTTACCGAAATTTTTCCGCCATTCATGACGCCAGCGGTGCATATCCTGATCACGTATAAAAGGTTTGGGAGCCCGGGCTTCCTTATCGGGAGCAGAGGGCAATTTACCGGGAGCAGATTGATACCAATAGGCAACACTACTGAGATCGAGTGTAAGGTTATTGTTATGTCCATGTTCAATGGTCCCTTTCAATGCTGTCTCAAAATATATGGGATCGGCAACGAAAAACCGATAAGCGTGTGTTCGACCTAACCAACCGTTGTCACGATTGACCCTTGCATATCCATAATATGGATGATAGAAAATAGAACTTGGACACCAGGAAGTATTGAAAAAATCCTCTGTACCTGTACCAAGCAACGAAGCTTTGCTTTCACCATCAATAAAAAACATATCATCTCCTTCACCGTACCACATAGGAGAAGGTGAATGAACATAATAATTGATTCCAACGAAATGTCCTTTACCCTGAATGTCGGCAAAAACGTAATTATCTGCACCATCCACATTGTTTTGTGGTTGACCAACTAAGCCCCATTCTGTTTCTCCTTCAGGTAATGCATCTGTAAGTTCGTGATTATACCATGCATGGAAACGTCCTGCATCATTGGGTAGTTTTTTCATTTCTACATAGTCGATATAAAAATAGAGGTGCGTTAAATCAACATCGCTTTGGTTTTCAATCTCAATACGAACTCCATTCTCAAAAGGCATCTGAAAATAGGAGGTCAGACCACTTCCATCCCTTGGTCCAATAGCTAATGGCAAAGAAGTGAAGTCATAATGTTCATCCCAACCATTTCCAAAAAAGGCTGCAATCGGTGATTCAACTGAGGGATAAGAGGCACCGTCCCAATAGATCCTCAGAATAAGATCATTTCGCATGATGTTTGATGGGGCAATTGTCATCCAGATGTGATTGATAATGCCTGTTCCTGCGATCTCAATAAATTTTGATTCTCCCACTTTAATCGGTCCCACAGCATCACCATTATTACCGGTAATATCAGCACTGCTCACACGCCTGTTACGCAGTCCCTCGCGAATGGTAAAAAGTCCGCTCAATTCCCCGGGGAATTGCTGAGAGTAAAGTGGGAAGGCCATCCATATGACAACACCCAAAGCAATAAGTTTGAAAATATTCCTCTTCATGTTCTTTAATTATTGTTTTTATTTGTCTGATTCATCTATCCAATAAAAGGGGGCGATTTTTAAACCATAATCACCACCGAACCATCCTGCACTGGTAATATAATAGTTACCCTGTTTATCCATCACCAGTTCAGATGCTCTGCAATTGTCAATCTCTGCAATAAAATCATCCATCGTGAAATGTAAGGGGTCACTGCTTCGATAAACATCTGTGTGACCTCCGTCACACAGAAAAAAATAAAACCATCTACCATGCTTCACCACAAAAGGTGATTCTGTGGGCCCACCAAAAGTACCTTCACGAGCATGTTCAAAGACTATCTTTCGATTTTCCCATTGGAATAAATCCTTACTCGTATAAGCGGCAACAATATGATTACCCCCATTGGGAGTAGAGTTTGCCGTATAATACATAATCCATTCATCACCATATTTTAATATCATAGGATCGCGGGCATCGAAGCCATCAGTGAACAACGGGTTTCCTTCGAACCGTTCCCAATGGAACAAATCATCAGATAAATAGAGGTTAATCTGGTAAGCATCATGGACATGAGCTCCCTCCATTCCACCGGCACAAGCATACAAATAGTATCTTCCTTCATGAAAAACATAGTGTGGTGCCCACAAAACTGATTCATTATACTCCGGCATTGCTGTAAGTGCATGGGGATGAATCTGCCATGGAGATTGAAACAGGCTATCCGCTGAAATATGCAATAAATTAAGACCCGGATCCTTTATATAATCCATCTCCTTCGAATGCGTTATACCAATCACATGCCAGCGATGCGTTTCCTCGTTATATATGACCGTATGATCATTTATACACCACGGATCATCTTTAACCCCCCAGGCAGGATTATGCACTTCTTTAAAAGCTCCGATTCTGAAATATTCATGTTCAGATGCGTTACAGGATTGTCCAAATAAAGCAGAGAACAACCATAAAAAGGATAGAGAATAAATAGTTTTCTTCATTATACGATTCTTTAGGGGACTTTTATTCCTCTAAAACGTTGAAACTGGTAATAGTTTTCAACGCTGCCAGAATTAACATCACCAGGGATTTTAAACTCGGTTTTGGAAAAATTCAACGAAATATAGACTGAGTCACTATCTATTGCGCCCAAATAACCGGAGCTTCGAATATTGTATCTGTTTTCAGGATCGATGACCAGCATATTGGTTCCGGTGTTTTGCGCCAAAGAGAATGTTCGTTGGTTCTCATAGCGAGAAGTCTGAATGCTATCAACCTGCACGGTGCGCGCCTCACCCAGCACATCAATATCTTTGAAAATAACAGATAAATTCCCCCAGTTGTTTCGTTGTACTTCTATCTCGGCAGGGATGGAATCACCACGAAATGCATCAGGATCTTTCCAATCTTCTGAAATATACCACTGAGAATAGTTCATATACCCAACATACCGACCAGCAACATCGGCTGCATAATCAAAATATTTCTTCGTATCCCGGGCGAATACATTTCGTACAACTGTTACATCACCATACATTTGTTCCAGTTCCAACGTATCTTTGGTTAAACGTACAATGACCGGATTAACAGATATTCCATCTATTGCATAATAATCAATATATAACTTACCGTCTCCTATTTTCCATTTAGCCTGGCTTAGTGTCCGTTCGTTCCATTGGCACGGATTATTGCCCATTACGGTTCCATCGGCTAAAAATTCATACCTCTGATCGTATTTACAATACTGATTCGGATAAATTGTTTGTTTCACACCGTCACGTAGTTGATAAGTGAATTTCCATTGACCAATCAAATCAGAACTATTTAATAATTCTTCGCTATGTTCACAACCCATCATGAATAAGATGATTGAAAGAAATAATCCTATTTTTTTCATGTTAGCTTATTTTTATATTAATATTTATATCTTGGCACTATGCGTAAGTTGTCCCAACAGATGAATGTATTCTGATTGGCTGTACCGTGGAATTGTACTTCCCGGTTTTTCCAATCCCAATAGGGATTACCGGTTGCATCAAAGAACGATACAGGGAATGGTGTGCCAGTGACTGCCGGCTTCTTAAACTCTCTAATTGGAATACGAATTGTCTCCCATCCGTTGGTGTGGTAAGCAGCACTACCGTGTGGATTCCAGTGATACCAATAACCATCCCAAAGATTTATTTTAAATTCGGCACCAGTCCAATCATTGATAACATTCACCTCAAATACTACGTCTACTTCATCGGTAGGAACATGCCATAACCAGTCACCATCATATGAACCATTGTTACTCATCGGTTGCCCAACATTAAATGGTGTATAAAGTCGCCATTTTCCACCCCAGGCCCATGCAGGGTAGTCACCCTGGTAATAATAATAAGTACCGTTCACCGCTTCAGGAAATCCACTAAGACTCAAGCCATCAGTAAATGGCGTTCCGGGATCAACACCATTGTAGGTTCCATCGTACAATATATATCTGTTATCCCTGTAAAGACCTGGGATTCGCAAGCTGTCCACACGCATATTTCCTAACGAATCTTGCCGGAACAACCAGATTGGTGTGCGTGGTTGTGCATCATCAGGCACTTCAAACCAAAGTCGGGTAGAACTCATCCTGTGAATCGCAAGTTCAAGATCACCGAATAATATCCAGGCACCATCAAGAGAATCAATCTGATGAATATCAAAATTCTCACCATTAATATACCCCGTTTCACCTGGTTCAACCCATTCGTTCAATAATCCTTTTACCTTTAAATCCGGAACAAGAATACTAAAAGGGTATTCGATAGAATCATTCTTGTCAGTAACCAACGTAATCATATTATTCTCTTCATAAGGGGCTATACGTGGAATAGATACACTGATCAAACCTGGCTCAATATAAACGTTACGCATGGAAACCCACACATCATTGAATCGTATCTTGGTGATATTGCAAAAATTTGAACCTTCAATGATTATCCAATCACCTAAATTTCCCGTAAGAATGGTTGAATCGTCGAGTACAGTGTACTTCACTTGTGTGATTACAGGTAAACCGTTACATAGCGAGTCTGTATTGTCATCGATATTACATCCCTCCGAAAAAAACAAGACGAACAATGAGAATAAAAAAATACTGCTTTTATAAATTATTGGTTTCATTTTTCTGAGATTTGTTGATTAAAGATCACCATCCAGGATTGTTTTCATTATTTAATGCCTTGTTCGCATTCAATTCACCTATTGGAATAGGAAAAAGCAGATTGCGTCTTTGCCTTCTTTTTATTATTGACCCGTCTTTGTCAACTGCGTTCATCACTTGAAGGTAAATTCCCCAGCGTAGTAAATCCCATTTACGGATCCCTTCGAATGCCAGCTCTCTGCGACGTTCTTCCAATATAAAGGAACGGATCTCAGTCTGTGATCCCGGATACGTCTCGGTAGATATTTGCGAAGCCATAGATCTTGCACGTACCACATCAACCACCTCTTTAGCACGTTGAAGATTACCCAATTCACATTCTGCTTCGGCAAGCATTAAGTAAACAATTGGATAGCGTAAAAATGGATAATTGTAGTCAGAACCCTCCTGAGTATTATCTGTAACTGCTTGAAACTTTGTAAGTATCTGTATGCCTGGACTATATGTGATGCCGCCATCCCAGTTACGTTTATCTGGGTTTTCACTAATCAGACGCAGACTATCTTCACGAGGGAAGAAAAACCACCATGGTTCGTGTTCCTGAGGGGTACCGGCTCCCCCTTGTTCGTAACGGGCATATAGATGTAGAATGCCTTCGCGCGCCCTGAGATCGTTCGATTCAAATAAGCGGTACCAATGATCCCGAATGCCATATAAAGCACCTGAGATACGACCATTATTTCTAGGATCATAATAACCCGAGATTGATCCGCCAAGAGCATTGCGTAAATAATCAATAGATTGGTTAGCCTGTAATTGCCAAATAAATTCCGGACCATTGCGGCTGCTAATCTTCCAAACATCCGAATAACTACTATGGAGACTAAACTCTCCCGATTCTATGATGCTATCACATAATTGTTTCACCCGTGAATAGCACTGCACAGGATCAAAGTCATAACCTGCAACCTTTTCTTTCTGATGTGTGATAGATACAGGATACTCAATTCTTTCTGTTTCACCCGTGATACTATTGATTCTTTCTGAAGGACCACCAATCACACTGATTTGTGTTCCCTGGGGCAGTGATCCGGAACCCATGGTCGTGTAGACACAAGCAAGGAGGGTTTTAGCTGTATACTTTGAGATGCTTCCTGTTTTATATTTGGGATTGGTTTTTGTAATCAACATAGCAGAAGCTTCATCCAGCAATTCAATGATATGTGAATATACATCGGTTATGGGTGAACGTGGAACCTGATACTCTTCAGGAGTAAAGACCTTTTCCCTGTGAATTGGAATTGCTCCGTAAGCTTGTACCAGTTGAAAGTAAGCCCATCCTTTCAAGAACATCATCTGCCCTATCATATTGTTCTTGATTTCAGGGTCAATATTATTCATTTGTTCGATTTTTTCGATTGCATAGTTACTACGATAAATCAAAGAGTATCTTCCCCTCCACCAATTGTCAATATCAAATGGATCTTCTGTAAAGTTACCGGCACCATATGTCTTCAATGCCCAGTCACCGGCAATCATGTCATCAGTGTCAAACTCCACAATTTTAAAATAAGAATTATAGAGGTGAAATTGTCCCCCACTCAATGTATTCCATACACCACTAACAAGCATATTAGCCGATGATTCAGAGTCATCGAATATAGTGGCACTTACATCTGAATAAACTTTCTCTTCCAAAAGACCCTCAAAACAGGAGGTAAAGAAAATCATGCTTACGATGCCTAATGAATATATTATTTTTCTCATGATGGTATGATTTTTAGAATGATACTTTTAATCCGCATTGGAAAGTTGTTGCTGTAGGATATGCCGACAAGTCTACACCTCTTCTTGTTACATCTCCCCCAAATGAATTTACATCAGGGTCAAACCATCGGTAATTCGTGAATGTCAATATATTTGACAAGTTTACATATAAATTGATATTTGAAATATGCCTTACAGGATTCTGAAAGTTATAACCAATATTGATGTTCTTCAATCTTACATATGTCGCATCTTCAATAAAACGATCGGAAAAATAAGAAACCCTGCCAAATCCCTCATTTGGCTTGGGAAACTGAGCTATAGATGGATTGGCGGCAGTCCATCTATTGTCAAATGCAAATTGCGGTATATTTCCCCAACCGAGCATATCTACGTTCTGCAGCAGATTGGCATTCAATATATTACCTCCCACGTTACCCTGTATGAAAAAACTAAAGGAAAAATTCTTCCACTGAAGATTATTTGTGATACCAAACTGAAAATCAGGATTCACGTTACCAATTATTACCCGGTCGGTAACAGAAATACTACTCTTATTATCGTCATTGTTTCGAATTTTTTCTTCGCCGATCAATGCTTTAATTTCCTGATTGGTTTTCTTAGCGTGAACGGGATCGGCACGAACTTCGGCTTCACTATCGTAGAAACCATCTGATTGATAGCCAATAATTGTACCTATCGGTTTTCCATTTCGGTGTACGTATATCTGATCAACCCCGACAAATAATCGCTGGGCATATTGATCGTCCGTTAAACCACCAATTTCATTTCTATTTAGGTAAATATTTGCATTGACATCCCATTTCAAAGGTGTTTTCTCCAATAAATTGGCTTGTACACTCAGTTCTAATCCGCGATTGATAACGTAACCATAATTATCTTTCATCACATCAAAACCGGAACTATATGGCAATGCGATGTCCTGTAATAAGTCACGGGTCTTTTTGTAATAAGCGTCTAATGTAAGCAAGAGGCGATTGTCGTAAAAACCTACATCAGCACCAACATTATATTGAGCTGTTGTTTCCCACATAAGATCAAGATTTACAGGTCCTTTCCAAACAGCTTCCGCATAACCCGGTACGATATTTCCATTCAAAGATGATGCCTGTGCAATCAACAGTTCAACAGTTTGGTAATTGTTAATCGACTGGTTCCCTGTTTGACCAAAACTAATTCTTGGTTTTAACGTACTAAAGAGATTGAGCTTTTTGATAAACTCTTCCTCAGAAGCACGCCAGGCAAAAGCAACTGAGTAGAAGTCAGCCCATTTATTACCCACCGCAAATTTACTGGAACCATCAGCACGTGCTGAAAAAGTAAACAAATAATTATCTTTCATCACATAATTAACACGTCCAAGCCATGAAAGTATTCGTGAGCGTCCTCTTCCACTCCAAAGACTTTTCTTCAATGGGTCAAGAGTAGTTCCCATGTTGTACATCTGAAGATAATCGTTTGGAAATTCCGAAGCCGACATCCCTTTATTTCCATAATCGAATTGCTCAAATGTAAATGCACCAACAGCGTTTACCCGGTGGTTTTTCGCAAACGTTTTGTTGTATGTCAACAGCGATTCAGACGAAACATTGTAGTTCCAGTAATCTGATTGGCTACCGGTACCATTGTTTACATACCCGGCTCTGGTGTTACGACTGTAATATGCCAGGCGTTCGGAAAAATTGTATCCATAACCCAGGGTCTGTTTAAAGTTGAAATCTTTTAAAAAATCGATTGCCAAATAGGCATTCAGGTGGATGTTTTTTCCGGTGGTATTGTCATTTAATTCACGAACAGCAACATAAGGATTCGTTGCATAGTAAAAATCTTCATCATTCACATCCATCGTAACAGGATCGAAGATAAATTCAGTGGATGGATAGTAAAGTGCATCCCTGAATATGTCTGCATTTGACCAGTTAGCGACAGCAAAATCGGTCTTTGAATTAGAGAATGTAATAGAAGCGCCTGTTCGAAGATAATCTTTAATATTTCGGTTAATCTTCATATGCAAATTAGCCCGCCTATACCCTGTTCCATAAATAACGCCATTTTGTTCAAGAAAACTCCCCGACACATAATGATCTCCTGCGTCACTGGCTCCAGAATAACTAAGCATGTATTCCTTTGAAAGTGCCTGTTGGGTAATCACGTCAGTCCAATTAGTACCTCCATTCATATAACCATCAGCAAAATCCCGGGGTGAGGGATTATATACATAATAACCCTTGTTCTGGTCGTATCCCCAGGCACCTGCGTAGACAGGTGAGAGATATGCAACACCATCGTAGGTATAGTGATTACGTTGACGTTCGTTGGCATAGGTGGCATAGTCGTGCCCATTCAAAAATTTCACACGATTGTTTAAATATGATGCTGTAAAATTGACACCCACATCAATTTTGTCCTCACCTTTCTTTCCTTTTTTCGTAGTCACTAAAACAACACCGTTGGCACCACGTGAACCGTAAATAGCAGTAGCAGAAGCATCTTTTAGCACCTCTAATGATTCAATATCCTGAACATTGATAAAAGACAAAGGATTTACTTGTCTACCTGTTCCTCCTGAGGGTGTACCTCCTGTTTCAAATGGAATTCCATCAATGACAAACAAGGGTTCAGTATTTGAAGCAAAAGAATTTGCTCCACGTACTTGAATACTGATTGATGATCCAGGGGCACCATCGGTCTGCATAACGTTCACACCGGCTATACGTCCTTGTAAAGCCTGGTTAATACTTACAGGATTGGTTTTCGCAACGTCCTCAATATTGAGTGTTCCAACTGATCCCGTTAAGTCACTTTTGCGTGCTGTTCCGTATCCGATAACTACTAACTCATCAATCTGTCCATCCGAGGTCATAACGACATCAATTACTGTCTGTTCCTGCACAGTTATTTGCTGAGGTTTCATACCAACGTACGAAAACATAAGGACATCCCCCTTTTGAACTTGAATCTCATACTTTCCATCCAAGTCTGTGAGAACGCCAATATTTTTCCCTTTCACTTGAATTCCTACACTTACGAGAGGTGAACGGTCCTGCTCATCTATTACAGTTCCGGTTACCACTATCTGTTGAGCGATCACTGAAAGACAATTAGTCAACAATAGCAAAATGATAAATAATGTATTCTTCATTTGATACAATGATATAGATTATTAATATAACGGTCCGTAAGCACCACATGCACGATAATCGGCACCTTCATTGTCAGCACCGAAAGCAGCCCACACAGCAGGGCGGAAAATTTTACCCTCCTCCACATTATGCATATTCACCGGAATAGAAAGCGCAGATGCCAGTGTGATCAAATCGGCTCCGATGTGACCGTAGCTGATTGCTCCGTGGTTCGCACCCCAATTGTTCATCACCGAATAAACATCCGTGAATCGTCCATTGCCAGTGATACGTGGCACAAAGAAGGTGGAGGGCCATGTCTTGTCGGTACGCTGATCAATTATCTCAAACACATCCTGCGGGAAGGTGGCCGTCCATCCTTCAGCAATCTGCAAAACGGGTCCCAGGCCTTTGATCAGGTTGATACGACACATGGTGACCGGCATCCCATGCCTTGTCAGAAACTTGGAAGAGTAACCACCACCACGCATATATTCAAGCGATGCAGGATGCCAGGTGGTTGCCTCCAGCATTTTATCCACCTCTTCATTTGTGATCTCCCAGAATGGTTTCATCACCGGATTCCCTTCTGCATCTGATTGCTGGCCTGTGCCGTCGAGGGTACAGGACCCGGAATTAATCAGGTGGATAGCACCCTTTTCAAGTAATCCGTCAGGTTTCCAGCCACTGGTTCGTTCAATTGCTTCGGGGCTCCAGTAGGTACGTACATCGGCAAATATCTGTGAGGTGTTGGTCAGCAGGTGATTGAACAACATACTGATACCATTCAGATGGTCATTTTCCGTGGCAAAAGTAAATGCTTCACGTATCCCGTTCCAGTCGAAGGATGAATTAAGGATCGCTTCAGAAAAGTCACCGTCAGGCAGGAAATCAGTCCACTGTCGTTGTCCCTGAAAACCTCCTGCAATGGCATTATGTCCCAGCGCCTCTTCACCATATCCCATCTCGAGAAGTCGCGGATTTCCAATCATCAGATCACGCATGATGATGGTCATCTTCACCACAAATTCCCAGTCCTTCTCTTTTTGCATATGATCATGTTTCAGGTGGTCCGGATTGTAATCTTTCCCCTCACGACTCACGCATTTCTCTTTCGTCCATTGCAGTGCCCTGGTATACTCATCCTTATCATATATGCCGAGCTGTATACGACGAAGTATCTCCGTGGAATCCACATACTCCGTTCTCATACCAAGATAATCCTGGAGGAAATCGGGATTGACCATTGCCCCTCCGATACCCATCGAAACGGAGCCAATGGCCAGATAAGACTTACCTCTCATCATGGCTACCGCCAGACCTGCTTTTGCAAATCGAAGCAATTTCTCCTTCACATCTTCAGGAATTTCAGTGTCTCCTGAATCCTGTACATCCTTTCCATAAATGCCGAATGCCGGCAACCCTTTCTGGTTGTGGACCGCAAGAGCAGCAGCCAGATATACAGCACCCGGACGTTCGGTTCCGTTAAAGCCCCAGATCGCTTTTGGTATCAAAGGGTTCATATCGATCGTTTCTGAACCGTAGCACCAGCAGGGGGTGACAGATAGAGAAAGACCGACTCCTTCTCTTTCAAATTTATCGGCACAACTGGCAGCCTCTTTCACACCTCCAATACATGTGTCGGCAATTACACACACTACAGGAGTTCCATCAGGATATCTCAACGTGTCACTGTATAACTTTGCGGCACTTCTTGCCAGATTCAGGGTTATCTCTTCCAAAGATTCCCTGATACCACCGCGTCGCCCATCAATTATGGGACGAATGCCAATTTTAGGATAAACTTGCTTCATATATAATAATTTTAAAAGATTAATCGTTTAACTAAACAGCGTAGAAAAATGGTTAATTAATCGTTTAACTAACTGCTTAAAAAATCACTTTATTAATTCAGCCCTGATCAGAGAGGTCCTGATAGTCGATTCTCTTTTTTCAATCTGATCGATCAGCATAGTTAAAGCAGTTTTAGCCATCTCTTCAACCGGTTGTTTTATATAAGGAATCCGAAACGGAAATAAAACGATGGCTTCACTTTCATCAAAACACATCACCTGAATATCTTTTTGAACCATCACCCCATGTTTAAATAATGATCTTATGCCTGCTATTGATATAGAGTTGGTTGCAAAAAAGATTCCGTCTACTTTATTTCTTTGTTTCATCAATTGCGCAATAACATTATCAACATCCTCGCTGAGATTATGGTAACTGACCTCTTTTATATTTCCTTCATTGTAAAGACCCAGCTCCTTCAGTGCTTCCACAAAGCCTCTTTTTCTTTCATTTGTATGAAACTGATCCTGTTTATAGGAAATAAATGCCGGGTTTTTACAACCCTGATCAATTAATTGTTTCGTGGAAGAATAACAAATATCATAATTATCTATCAGCACAGAGGCGGCATTCAATTCAGGAAAACTTCTGTCAACCAGTACCAGGGGTATTTTATTATCAACCAGTGATTGTATAATCAGCTCCCCACCTTCTGCAGGGGTGATAATCAGACCATCCACCTGCCGTGCGTTAAAGAAGGTAATCATTTTGTGCATCTCGGTCAACTCTTCATTGGTATTCCCGATAATTACGGTATAACCCTCTTTTTCGGCAAAATTCTGAATGTGTAATGCCAAAGTACCAAAAAAAACGTTTGAAATATCAGCTACAATCAATCCGATTGATTTTGAGTTTCCCATTTTCAGTCCTTTGGCCAGGCTGTTTGGCACATAATTCAATTCTGCAGCCTTTTCCAATATTTTCCTTGATACCTCTTTGCTCACCCGGCCGTTCTTGTTTTTTCCGTTCAAAACAAGCGAGACAGTTGCGGCTGAAACGCCAACTTCATTAGCGATTACTTTTAAAGAAATCTTTTTCACGATCTTCAACTTATAACTTTAGTTAACGCAAAAGTATAAGGTTAATCGTTTAATTAGAAAAATAATCGTATGTTTTACAACATATTTCCGTAGATTCAGGTAATTTAGAATAATTTTAAATAAATAATTATTTGTTTTTCTTTATTCATGGTAAGGACCGGGAATAGAAAATAAAGGTGGAAAAAAGTTTTTTATGTTCGCTTTTTCAGGAAAAAAAGATGATATATCTGGATGATGCAGACCACTGCATTGGAAATAATCAGTGGCCATTTAAGGCCCAGAAGCACACCATAAACGATAAATAACGCGCAGGCGATAAGGTTGATCATTCTTACTTTTCTCATCTGCGTGGGCAGGAAAGAGACGACAAGGAAGGTCATGGCCAGGTAGCCAAATATTTCTGTGGTATCCATAATAATATATTTAAAGAAACATCAGACATTAAAACGAAAATGCATGATATCTCCATCCTGCACAATGTATTCTTTCCCTTCTACGCTCATTTTGCCGGCTTCTTTCACCGCATTTTCTGAACCATAGGTAATATAATCGGCATATTTTATTACCTCGGCACGGATAAACCCTTTTTCAAAATCGGTATGTATCACACCTGCACACTGCGGTGCTTTCCATCCTTTTTGAAAAGTCCAGGCACGAACTTCCTGTGGACCCGCAGTGAGAAATGTCTGTAGATTCAACAGTTTATATGCCGATTTGATCAGACGACTCACACCCGATTCATCCAATCCTATCTCAGTCAGAAACATCTCTCGTTCTTCGTAAGTATCAAACTCGGCTATTTCAGACTCTATCTTGGCGGCGACAACCAATATCTCGGCATTTTCATTCTTCACCGCTTCTCGAACCGCATCTACATAGTTATTGCCTGTAACAGCGTTAGCTTCGTCAACATTACAGACATACATCACAGGTTTTGCCGTTAAAAGAAATAGATCGCGTGCAGCTCTGGCTTCATCTTTCGTATCAAAAGTAACAGTACGGGCCGATTCGCCCCGTAACAGTACCTCCCTTATGCTGGAATAGACTTCGAATGCAAGTCTGGCTTCTTTGTCACCTCCTGTTTTTGCCTGTTTCTCCACTTTTTTTATACGTGCCTCAATCGTTTCCAGGTCTTTCAGCTGTAGTTCAGCATCGATAATCTCCTTGTCTCTTACAGGATCGATATGACCATCAACATGTGTTACGTTCTCATCATCAAAACAACGCAACACATGCAATATAGCATCGGTTTCACGTATATTGGCGAGGAACTTGTTTCCAAGACCCTCTCCTTTACTGGCTCCTTTTACTAACCCTGCAATATCAACAATCTCAACAGTGGTAGGCACAATTTTTTGTGGATGAACCAGTTCAGCCAGCCTGTTCAATCGTTCATCAGGCACGGTGATCACACCCACATTAGGTTCAATCGTACAAAAAGGAAAGTTTGCCGCCTGTGCTTTCGCATTGGACAAACAATTAAAAAGAGTGGATTTTCCCACATTGGGAAGTCCCACGATACCACATTGTAAAGCCATTTTTTTAATTTTAAACCGCTTAACCTACAAACAAAAAAGAATAGTTGGTGCAGTTAATTGAATTTTTAAAGGGTGCAAAGGTACAAAAAAAGAGGTTCACTTACAGCAACCGACACAATGTTCCGTTAACTGTCATTTCCTTTTACATTTGATTCCATTTCTACAAGCCATACCTGGCAGAGATTTCAAGCATTCGTTCAATTGGTTTCACTGCTTTTACTCTTGTCTCTTCATCCACAAATATTTCAGGTCTCTCATTTTTCAGACAGAGATAAAGCTTCTCCAGGGTATTCATTTTCATGTAAAAACATTCATTGCAGGCACAGGTGGCATCTTCCGGCGGAGCAGGAATAAAGAGCTTGTCGGGATTTTCCTTTTGCATCTGGTGCAGGATACCTGCTTCAGTAGCTACAATAAACTGTTTTTTTTCTGAAGTGGTGGCAAACTTAAGTATGGATGAAGTGGAGCCCACATGATCCGCTATCTCCAGCAGATACTTCGGACATTCAGGATGTGCAAGCATCAATGCATCCGGGTATTCTTTCATCAACGCTATGATCCTGTCGAGTGAGAACTGTGCATGCACATGACAAACACCGTCCCACAGAAGCATCTCTCTACCTGTAAGCTTATTGATGTAATCACCCAGGTTTTTGTCAGGACCGAAGATGATTTTTTCATTTTCGGGAAGTGATTCCACCACCTGCTTAGCATTGGTAGAGGTGACAACGATATCTGTCAGTGCTTTCACCGCAGCCGTGGTATTGACATATGAGATAACCGTATGATCCGGGTGTGCGTTTACAAATTCCTCAAACTGATCGGCGGGGCAGCTCTCAGCCAGCGAGCAACCTGCTGCTAGGTCAGGTATAAAAACGCGTTTTTGAGGACTCAGTATTTTTGCAGTCTCTCCCATAAAATGAACACCACACAATACAATAATATCGGCGGTAGTTTTCGCAGCCCACTGTGCCAGAGCCAGACTGTCGCCCACGAAATCAGCAATATCCTGAATATCTGATTCCTGATAGTAGTGAGCCAGAATAATGGCATTCTTCTCTTTTCTGAGTTTATCTATGTGTTGAATGATTTCTTCTTTGATCATCTATTTATTATTTATATAGTTTTAAAATTTGAAAAGATATATGATGGTGATGATAGCATGTTGAAAGTGTCAATGAATTATTTATGAAAATAATAGAGGAGACGTTATCAACAATATGATGTGAGTTATCAACAGGTTTCAACATCTTCAAATCTCTTTATATGCTAATATTTAGCTTATTACTTATTTTGTCAGACTCTGTTTATAAACAACAAAGTTAATAATTAAATTCTTTTTATCTCTTTTCACCTGTTGAAAAGGGGTTGATATTTTTTTGTTAAATAAACCTTATTATGTTTGCATCAAAAGAATAATTTCATAGGATAAATCCATATGGAACCTGCAACTCTATTTGTTATTATTTTTTCACAATTATCACACAAGTTATCAACAATGATGCATTGTATGAAAAAATATCGTTAAATAGCTAAATGATAAAGTATTAAAAAGAAAAACGAATAATTATATATTGTTAATAGACAGCCCGGATTTTTATTTTAGAACAAACTTTTATGTACATTTGTTTGTAAATAAGCTAAATGGTGAAGCAACGATATTCCATACTCCTTCTTTTATTACTGATGTTTGGCGCAAACGCTTGTATGTCAACAGTAAAGATTACCTCTGTGGTTGAGAAAGACAGAGAAGGGGATTTTCTGTTAAAATGGGAAGTAAGTCCCGATCAGGAGGGTAATATTGATATCTATTCCTCCCTTACCGATAGTACCCTCACCAGTTTCACGCCGGTCACTTCCACCAAAATAACTGATCAGGTGATGCGGGTGAATCCCACCGGATCGGGATTGAGAGAATATTTTATTCTCCGTACTGCCGGTGTTTATTCTGGTGTTGTTGCCAACAGGGTGATAGACATGGATAATATCAAGAACTTTCGCGATATAGGTGGCTATTTCACTACTGATAACAGGCAGATGAAATGGGGGCAGATCTATCGTTCGGCCAATTTAAGCAATGCCACACTTTATGATCAGGAGAGAATACGCAGGTTGAAGATCAGAACGGTGATTGATTTCAGATCTGAAAGAACAGCAAGACGTTATCCTATCCTTCTTCATCCATCCATACGCAAGGTAGCACTTCCGTTGATGCCTATGGATGCAGAAAAGCTGGATGAGCAACTCAATGATGAACATTTCGACAGGAGCGATGCCATCCGTTACGTGCAGGAAGAGTATGTGAATATAGTGGAGAATCATAAAACCCAGTTCGGTGAGCTGTTCGATCTGCTGACCAACGACAGCAATTACCCCCTGTTGTTAACAGGTTCGCTTGGGAAAGATGGCATTGGACTGGCAACCTATTTTATATTATATGCCATTGGTGTTCCTCAAAATTCACTGGAGCAGGATTATATGCTTTCAAATGAACATATCGATCCTGCAAAGGCTGAGATTGATGCGAAAAATCTCTCAGAATCGATGCAGGAAGCCGTGACGGCCATGCTTTCAGTGAACAGGTCTTACCTCAATTACGCTATTGATTATATTAAGCTGAAGTATGGATCGGTCGATAATTACCTTGAGCAGGAGCTTCGGGTGACCACCGGTAAAAGAAATTTATTGAGGAAATATCTTCTTTATCAGTTCTGATTACTATATATCGAATTAATTTTCATACCTTTGCACCCGATTTTAAAAAAGGTGATTTTTTATCCGCTACAGGAACACAGGTTATCTTCATTATAAAAATCACAGATTGTCATTGAATTTTCTCTCATCTTTATGATTATTTGCGTCAAGCGATCCGTTCACAATTCAAGTTTACTTGCATTACAACGTTGCGGGCAAATAACTGACCTTATAGAATGGTTGTGTGGAGTAAGGAGAAAGATCAATACCCACACATTAAAAAAATTTTATAAAAAATGAGAACATTCGAAGAACTCGGAGTTATTCCCGAAATTCAGAAGGCTATTACTGAACTGGGATTTGAACAACCCATGCCGGTACAGACAGAGGTAATTCCTCAACTGCTGGCCAACACACGCGATATCATCGCACTGGCACAGACAGGAACCGGAAAAACAGCCGCTTTCGGTATCCCCATCATCCAGAAGATCAACGTTAAACAGTTATCGCCACAAACGCTTATCCTTTGTCCTACAAGGGAGCTATGCCTGCAGATTGCAGGTGACCTGACCGATTACTCCACCTACGTGCAGGACATCAAGATCCTTCCGGTATATGGAGGATCGAGCATCGACAGTCAGATACGCACACTGAAAAGAGGTGTACACATTATCGTGGCCACCCCCGGCAGGCTGATCGACCTGATCAAACGCAGAACAGTTTCACTCAGCGACGTGCACACAATGGTGCTTGATGAAGCTGATGAAATGCTGAACATGGGTTTCTCTGAAGATATTGATGAGATACTCTCCCATCTGCCGGAAGAGCGAAGCATGCTGCTTTTCTCCGCCACCATGCCGAAGGAGATTGAAAAAATCACCAGGAAGTACATGAGTGATCCGGTTGAGATCACCATCGGCAGAAAAAATGAAGGAGCGCTTAACGTGAGGCACCTCTTTTACATGGTGCATGCCAAGGATAAATACCTCGCACTAAAACGCATTGTGGATTACTACCCCAATATTTATGGCATTGTCTTCTGTCGCACGAGGAAAGAGACACAGGAGATTGCCGATAAGCTGATGCAGGACGGTTACGATGCCGATTCACTGCATGGCGACCTCTCACAGGCACAACGCGACCTGGTGATGGCTAAATTCAGGAATCACAACCTCCAGCTGCTGATTGCTACCGATGTGGCTGCCCGCGGACTGGATGTGGATGATGTGACGCATATCATTAACTTCGGTCTGCCCGATGATCAGGAAAGTTATACACATCGCAGCGGCAGAACCGGCAGGGCCGGAAAAACAGGCACATCCATCTCGATCATCCATATCAAGGAAAAGGGTAAAATTGCGCAGATCGAGAAGATGATCAACAAGAAGTTTGAGAAGCGTGAAATACCCAAGGGAGATGTCATCTGTGAAAAACAACTCTTCAACTTTGTCGACAAGATCGAGAAAGTGAAAGTAAACGAAGCAGAGATTGAGCGATTGCTCCCGTCTATTTTTCGCAAGCTGGAATGGCTGGAGAAAGAAGATATCATCAAACGGATCGTATCACTTGAGTTCAACCGTCTGATTGAATATTACCAGCAGGCAGAAGAGATTTATGAACCGCAGGAGGGCTCTTCCAGAAGAGGCAGGGATGATTTCCGCGGAAAAGGTGACCGTCAGGATGGTGGTGCACGTAGGGCTGAGAAAGGGTATGCACGCCTCTTCATCAACATAGGTAAGATGGATGGCGTGAACCCGGGAACGCTCATGGGATTCATCAACGATAATGTACCAGGGAAAGTGCCGGTGGGCAGAATCGACCTGATGAAAAATTTCTCCTTCTTCGAAGTACCGGAAGAGCTCGCATCGAAAGTGGTCAGTACTTTTAAAGGGATGTATGTAGATGAGAGGAAACTGATGGTACAGATAGCGCAGGATGATAGCGGACAGGAACGGGGGAAAAAGAAATTCTACGGGAATGACAGCGGAGGAAAGAGTAAAAAAAAGAAAGTCAGATACTAATAGCAAGAAGCGGGGCAGGAAGCCCCGTTTTTTTTTGGCTTTAATCTTAACAATAACGTAATGGATTCTTAACGGCTCTGTAACATTTATATCAGACCTTTGTCGCGAAAAGATGATAGAACTTACTATCAGATAATACAGATTATTGCGGCAAATGAATCCAATAAACAACTATTTTCGGTTATCTCTCATCACTCTCTTCTTCTTTTTAATGGCAAATGGTTTTGCACAAACAGGCACCATCAAAGGAATCATTGTGGACGCGAAGACCAACGAACCGCTTATTGGTGCTTCCGTGCTCGTGGAGGGAACCTCCAACGGTGCAGCAGCAGACTTAGACGGGAACTTTGTCATCCAAAACGTAGGGGAAGGCTCCTATTCATTGAGGGCTACCTATGTAGCTTACCGCCCTGTCGTGATAACCAATGTCCTGGTGGAGAGTGGAAAAGAGACCATCCTGCGTATGTCTCTGGAGACGGACGATGTAAGCCTCGACGAGGTGGTGATAGTAGCTACACCCCGCAGGGAGTCGGAACGTATCCTGCTGATGGACCAGAAGAACGCCACGGTGATCCGCGAGAGTGTGGGAGCACAACAGTTGTCGATGCAGGGCGTATCGGATATTGCCACTGCAACAGGTAAGATTACCGGGGTAGTTAAGAGTGAAGGTTCGGGTGAGGTGTTTGTCCGGGGACTGGGCGACCGTTATCTGTCGACCACCATGAACGGCCTTCCCATACCATCCGTCGATGTAGACAAGAAAAATATCGACCTGGGATTATTTTCCACCGGTGTGATACAGAATGTGGGCATCAGCAAGACCTACAACCCGGAAGGATACATCGATCAGTCGGCCGGTAACATCAATATCATCTCGAAGGAATTTGTAGATCAGTTCTCGGTGGAACTGCAGGGAGGTATCAATAGCAGTCTTTTATCGGATGGCATCTTTAGTGTTTTCAAAGCCTCACCCAACAGGAGCAACTCGTTTCTGAGCTTTCATCAGCGCGAGTATAACCTTGTGGATGCAATCACCCGGCAATCATGGGATCCACAAATGAAGCGTTTTCCCATGGATATTGGTATTTCTGTGATTGGAGGCAGTGAATTCAAACTGTCAGAGAAAACCCTGTCGCTTTTTTATACCCTCTCCTACAAAAGTGATCACACTCACTCTACGGGGATTTATAAACGATTCAACTCCAATACGGTCTATTCCGACTTCTCCGATACTGAATCCTGGACAAGCAATGAAAATCTTACCGGGCTGCTGAATCTTGCATACAGGTTCAATACACATCACAAACTGAACTATAATCTCCTGTTTATCAATAAACTGTCAGATAATGTCTATGAACAGGGCAGGAATGGAAGCGGGTACAAGTTCGATATGGATGAGATCTCCGATTCATTTTTCACCCGTGATATGAATACAAGGACAACGATGCTCATTGTCAATCAGCTGTTGGGTGATCATCGTTTTTCGGAAACCAACAGAGTGGAGTGGGGAGTTGGCTACAACACTGTCGCCTCTGATGAGCCCAACAGGATCAGAACCTATACCGGTTTCGATAATAACACGTTGTATTTCTCCTACCGCATATCCGATTTCGAAAACCGGAAATCGAGTCAGGAGATTGACGACATAGAGTTCAACGGTTTTCTGCGGAATAAAATTGATTTGAACCTGGGTGATCAATCCTATAAGCTGAACTATGGCGTGAATTATCGCAACAAACAGAGAGACTTCAGCAACCAGTTTGTGGGTGTACAGTTAATGGGCGTTCGAAAAGAGGATGATAATGTGGATGATATCACCTCCATCTTCACATCACCTTCGTTCGACAGTGGAAAGATCAAAACGATTCCTGCAGATATTTATTATGCGACACTGAATGCCCTTGGCGGATATGTAACAGTAGGCTTCGACTATGGTAATCTGGACGGAAATGTGGGTGTGAGATATGAACATGACCAGATAGAGGTACAATGGGATATCAACAATGATGACCCTCTGCGTGAACCCATGATAAAGAAAATATACAAGCAGTTTTACCCGAGCTTCAACCTAAAATATAGCCTCAACGAAAAAAATAGTCTGCGTCTCGCGGGAAGTAAAACCATCACATTGCCAGAGTTCAAGGAGATTGCCCCCTTTGCCTATACTTCGCCCAACAGTACCATTATACAGGGTACACCGGAACTGAAAGCGTCTGAAAACTGGAATGCCGACCTGAAATGGGAATACTTTAAGTCGGCCGATGAATTGATTTCCGTGGCTGCCTTCTTCAAGAATATCAATGACCCCATCAATATATCCTCACTGACGGGTGGGGCCGGTTATCTGGTCTATGCAAACACCGGTGAAGAAGCCAAGGTCTTCGGATTGGAAGCGGAGGCACGGCTGAATCTGTACAAAAGTGACGAGAACGTGGTGCGTATGATCCTGAATGGCACAAAGATGTGGGTAGAGCAGGATCTGCTGGAAGCCTATCAGTACAACAACAAAACAACTTCCGGCCTGCAGGGAGCCTCCGATTTGATTGCTAACCTGTCTCTCAGCTATGAAGACAAGCAAAAGAAGTGGCTTGCCAGCATTTCCGGCAACTACTCTTCCGACAGGATATTCGCTATGGGCAGTCCCAAGGATGCAGAAAACAGAGATTATCTCTACAACGATGAGATCACCGAGAAAGGTTTTATCACACTGGATGCCGTATTGAGTAAAGAGCTCACAGATCATTTCTCGCTGAAGATTGTTGCTCGTAACCTGCTGAACCAGGAGATGAAAATGACACAGCATCTGAGAGATCTGAATACGGGTGAAGAAGAAAATCATGTGGTGGAGTCCTATCAAAAAGGAATGAAGCTGCAATTATCGCTGAATTATACATTTTAGAAATAAACAAGTTGACAACATTATTAAACATCAGAACAATGAAAAAAAATGTTTTATTATCAGGAATCATAGTGATGTTCATATCACTTTTTGTATGGGTCAGTTGTGACGAAAGTGATCCACTTCCGGAAACAAATCCGGTGATTGAGCTGCTTGAGAATGGTGAAATGAAAGGGGTACTGAAAGAAAATTATACATTGGATGCCGGCACAAGCTACAGGTTAACAGGTAAGTTTGTTGTGGACGCTGGTGCAACACTGACGATACCTGCAGGAACCCAGATCATCGCCAATGCATCACAGGGACAGGAAACAGAGACCTATATAGCTGTCATGATGGATGGTAAAATCATGGTCAACGGAACAGCGGCTGACCCTGTAGTGATGACCTCTCCCAATGCACAACCACAGGACTGGGGCGGACTGACCATCTGTGGCAGGGCGACGACCACTGCCGGCGTGGATGCTACTGCCGAGGTGGGGAACTTCAGGTATGGTGGTACCAACGACGCCGATAATTCCGGAAAAATTAATTATCTGGTTATTAAAGGTTCGGGAGCAAAGATCAATACCGAGTCGGAATACAACGGTTTAACGCTTTATGCCGTGGGTACAGGAACTGAGATCAGGAATGTAGCTGTGATCAATGGTGCTGACGATGGCGTAGAGTTTTTTGGAGGCACGGTATCCGTTGAGAACCTCTACCTTGAGAATAACGAGGATGATGCCATTGACTGGACCGAAGGATGGAATGGTACGGTCACCAATGCATATGTGAAACATACGATTGAAGGATTCTCCACAGTTGTGGAAGCTGATGGTGCCAATAAAAATCCTAAAATTGTGAACCTCACTGCTATTTCCACCACGGGAGGTACGGCTCTTCAATTCAAGAAAGAGTCAGGAGCGACCATTACCGGTTTATCGTTATTGGGTTATGACGAGATCATCGATATGGCCAATGATGGTCCGTTGACCAATGTGATGATCGAGGGAGAGGTTGCAAGCCACGACAAAACTTATGACGCTGCACCCACAGTGAACCCCTCCACCTGGACCTGGGCTGAAGCCAGTGTGGTGGAGATTGTGGAACTGAAAGGGAAACAGAACGGGAATGTTACTTTGGATGCAACGAAAGCCTACAGACTTACCGGGTCTTACATCGTAGAAACCGGTAAATTGACCATCCCTGCGGGAACCCGTATTTTGGCGGTTGCATCTCAGGGACAGGAAACGGAAACATATATAGCCGTCATGATGGGAGCGCAGATTGATATTCTTGGTACATCCGATAAACCGGTGGTCATGACCTCTGCCAATGCGCAACCGCAGGACTGGGGCGGACTGACCATCTGTGGCAGGGCGACGACCACTGCTGGCGTGGATGCCACAGCCGAGGTGGGTAGCTTCAAGTATGGTGGTACCAATGATGCAGATAATTCCGGAAAAATCAATTATCTGGTTATCAAAGGATCAGGTGCTAAAATCGATACCGAGTCGGAATACAATGGTTTAACGCTCTACGCCGTGGGTACAGGGACTGAGATTAAGAATGTAGCTGTGATCAATGGTGCAGACGATGGTGTGGAGTTCTTTGGTGGTACGGTATCCGTTGAGAACCTCTACCTTGAAAATAACGAGGATGATGCCATTGACTGGACGGAGGGTTGGAATGGCACTGTGACGAATGCCTATGTGAAGCATACCATCAATAATTTTTCAACGGTGGTAGAAGCGGATGGTGTGAACAAGAACCCTGCAATTGTCAATTTAACAGCAATCAACTCCAATGCATCAGCACCCTCGGGGATTGCATTGCAGTTCAAAAAACAGTCCGGTGCTACGATGACCAACGTTTATCTGGAAGGATATGCCACACAGGTTGATATGCCCAATGACGGCCCTCTCACAAATGTGTTGATTGAAGGTATTGTAGCCACACTCACGGGTAGTTATCAGAATGGAAAACTAGATATTTCTGCCTGGACATGGTTTCATTAAAAGCCCTGTTGAATGAATAGTTGCAACTTATCCCGCTATGTTTCCATTGCGGGATAATACATCCGATATATAATTCAAGTTTTATATGATACGCTTACAGATAAAACTTAACTGACAATGTGTTGCTACCCATGTTTGCCCTCGTTCACTCACGTAGATATTTGCCTGCCATGGTATAATACAAGTAATCTTGTCTTTTACCCATTTGGCTTAAAACTGCTGCTCTTTTTACATTCCACGAGGTCAATGGGTCTCCACAAAATATTTATAGGTCTCATCTTTAGCCGTATTCATTTCTATAGCAACATGCGAAAGTTCAATAAATAGAATGTATGAAGAAGTTAGGAATCCTCTCATTTTTTCTCTCTCTGCTCTTTTTAACTCCAGCGCAGGAGCAACAGGATCAACAGACTAATCCGCCGATCTATTTCAGTGGCGGCTTTTATTATGCTGATAAAGCGCAGACAAAATATTACACCGGCGACTACCGTGAGTATTACGAAAATGGTACGGTGAAGCTCGAAATGCAGATAAGTGACGGTATGCCGGAAGGGCCCTATATTGTCTATTTTGAGAACCGCAAACCCCAGGAGGTACGATCCTACAAAGATGGGAAGCTGCACGGTCTCTGGAGAAGTTATGACATCTCAGGACAGCTCATCTCGGAGGCAGAGTACAAGAACGGACAGAAGCATGGAACATGGCGAATCTGGGATGAGCTGGGCAATCAGCGCTATGAGATGAGCTATAACAACGGGAAAAAAACCGGTCTCTGGCGTATGTGGGATGAGAAGGGAGAGCTGGTGGACGAAAAACAGTATTGAAACCTCTGATGAGCGAATCAAAAACTTAACATTAACTTCATAAAAAAGTAACAGGTTTGATTATATATCTACCTACCTTTGTGTAAGTTAAACCAACAAAAATGGAAATAAGAATGAAAACTGTATTAGTTCTTGCAGCCTCTTTATTGCTTTCAGTGTCAGCATCTGCAGGCACTGATAATAAAAACGAAAAAAGGGGAAATGAGTCGAAATCAGTCACCCTTGTTGAAAATGTGAACGTGATACAGCTGACAGGCTCAGTGGTGGACGAAAAGAATAAAGAAGCACTGGCAGGTGCTACCATTGTGATAGAGGGTAAAAAATATTACTCCGATCTGGATGGTAACTTCTCAATCAGGGATGTAAAGCCCGGCAGTTACCGGCTGCTTGTGGAGCTGATCTCTTACGAACCTGTTTCGATGCAGGTCGATCTGATGAAGAATGAGCGGCTTCATATCAGTCTGTTTCAGAAGTAAACATTGATCGCATAGATGATAAGAGAGTTTGCCCTGGCCGGCAAACTTTTTTTGTTGAGTGAAGTGAAGGCCCAATGATTCTCCGTACTTTTACCCCGCCAGTTTAAGTATTCTGAATGCTCCTCTGGCGACGATCAAAAACACGATGGCACCTATAATCAGATCGGGAAAACCCGATTGCAGCAGGTGGACCAGCACTCCCGCAAGAATGACACCAGCGTTGATGATGATATCGTTGGATGTGAAGATCATACTGGCCTGCATATGCACCTCTTTGCTTCTCTCTTTTTGCAGGAGATAGAGACAATATGCGTTTGCAATCAATGCCATAAGTGAGATGATAATCATCGT
Organism: Proteiniphilum sp.; assembly: GCA_015478855.1. Classification (GTDB taxonomy): domain Bacteria; phylum Bacteroidota; class Bacteroidia; order Bacteroidales; family Dysgonomonadaceae; genus Proteiniphilum. The sequence continues at coordinate 18,441 of JADMKJ010000134.1, read as the reverse complement.
TTGAAAATCAGGCATCTCTTCAAAACCAATAAATCGGCGGATTACCTCAATCAAACCTAAAAGTGCCAGCAGCAGCTGAAAGTAACCGGCTGTTTTAGCGATATTGTTTTTTCTCGCTATCGAACCACCTACGGCAAAAAGTGCCAGGCCATAGACAAGACTGTCGGCAAGCATGTCCAGACTGTCGGCTACAAGTCCCATAGAACCGGACAGAACCCCGAACAGCATCTCAAGTACAAAAAAAAGGAAGTTGATGATCAGTACTGTAAGGAGTATTTTCCGCTGGCTGTGATCTGTTCCTTTCACATCCTTATCAACCGCCGTTTCCGTTGATAGCAGGATTGTTTGCAGCTTCAGCCCTTCCAGAGCGGAAGATAAAAGCTCAGGGCTTTCGTTGTGCCAGACAGTGAGTTTCCTTCCCGGAATATCGAACTCCAGCGATTGTATCTCATCGAACCGGCTGAGTTGCATACGGATTAACTGCTCTTCAGAAGGGCAATCCATTTGAGAGATATGAAACAGGCTTTTAAACATTTCCCTTCTCTTTAAACGAATCTGGATATTCGATTTAATCCAGTAACAGATAAGTGAAACTATCGTTCAACACTGTCTGTTATAATCGAGTGTTGCTGATTACCCATGACTATCATTGCAGAGAAATCATCTGTGCTATAAATTCAGCGTAATCTTCTTTAACAGTGCCTTGGCGTTCAATTCGGGTCCCGTACCGGCATAATTCTCCTTAAAGTTACGGTGTGATTTCATCAGGTTGCTCGACTGCAGGGTGATGATCTTTGACTCATTCACCAGGTTCAGGAATAGAATGCTGCTGCGGGTGGTAGACTCATTCGCTTTCACGCGTTTAATCTGCCGTTTGTTCAGTTTTGAATAGAGCTCAAAGATGATATCACGCATGGCGGTCACCTTCGAGAACTGAGCATAATCACCCTCTCTGTCCATCTGGTGATAACTGTCGAACGATTCTGAGAGGATCTTGTAGATCATCTGCAGATCATCAAGTTGTTCTTTGGTGAAGGCGGTGTGGTTGTTGTCGATATAGCGGAATGTTGATTCCGTGATTGCTTTCAGCGATTTGGTGATCTCATAGGAGTAGTCCACCAGCTGCACATACTCCTGTTCCAGATCCAGGGCATTCATCTGCATCTTTTCAATGGTGGGAACCACCTCGTAGGTACGTTTATCACCGAACTTTTCATACAGGTCATATGCCTCATTCATCGCTTTCTTCACCCTCTTGCGATCCTCATCCCTCAGGCCGTCGAGCACACTTTTATAGATACTCAGGGTTTTTTCAAGTACAAGACGTACATCCTCATTGCATGAGGTGACCAGCTGTATTTCACTGGAAGGAACTTTCTGCAGCTGCTCCTCCTTGCTCTTTCTTTGCGTGTGAAGTTTGCTCGATTTATAGAGGAGAAAGCCAACAAGCAACACCATGACAGCGATGGCAATCTTACCTCCCCAGGCAAGGAACAGGCCTATGAGCAGGGATGCGGAGAAGGCGATCAGGGCGGTCAGCAGCCATCCGGCCACTACCGTAAGCACCCCGTTGATCCTGTAGACAGCGCTCTCGCGCCCCCAGGCACGGTCAGCCAGCGATGATCCCATGGCCACCATAAAGGTGACATAGGTGGTGGAGAGTGGCAGCTTCAGGGATGTGCCGAGTGAGATCAGCAGGGCAGCAATGGTGAGGTTGACAGAAGCCCGGATCAGGTCGAACGAGGCGTTGTTTTCCAGTGCGATGGGTTCAAAACGATTTTCTAAGAATCTTTTGACCGGTGCCGGTGTTATCTGATCGATTGTCTTGCTGAAATTAAGGCTGCTTCTGACGATTGAGCGCGATAATGGCGAGGAGGAGAACCGTTCAATCCCTTCACCCTTGCGTGCCAGGTTCACCTCTGTATCAGTTACGGATCTCGATTTCTTGGAGAACCAGAGTGCCAGTACCATGATAATACCTGCACCCATCAACCACCCTATGTTGGCGACTACCGGTTGAGCAAGGTCACCCATGTAAAGGGTGTTGACATCACCCCCTGATGCTGCCACCTCACTGGCAATCTTAAAAGAGTCAAAACCAGCCATAAAGACACCGATGAAATTGACCAGGTCGTTACCGGCAAATGCCATCGCCAGGGCGGCCGTTCCTGCAAGTACGATGATTTTCAATATCTTCACCCTGAAAATGTGTTGGAGCAGGGCCATCAGCACTGTCCAGCCCACAAAAGTGTACAGAAGGGCTGTAGCCATGTTGTTTTCAAGATAAGCAAGTGTCTCCGCCGTGACCAGTACACTTCCTTTCAACCCCTTGAAAATAGCAAAATAGGTGATCGCCGTCAGGGCCAGGCCGCTCCAGATCGCCCCCAGTAACCTGAATGTCTTCCCGTAATTGAAGGAGAAGATCAATCGCGAGATATACATGATGATGCTGCCCACGATGAATGCAATTGCAATGGAGATAAAGATCCCCGAGATAATCGCCAGTGCTTTACCGCTATTGATGAAATCACCCAGCTGTTCGCCGGTCTCCGTGGTCCATAATGTGAAGAGCGCCACCGCCACCGCGGCTCCCAGCAGTTCGAACACCAGCGAGACGGTCGTAGAGGTGGGCAGTCCGAAGGTGTTGAACAGGTCCAGCAGGATCACATCGGTAAGCATCACCGCCAGGAAAAGGGTCATAATTGCCGGGAAGGTGAATTTCTCAGGATAGAAGACACCGCTGCGGGCTACCTCCATCATACCGCTTGAGAACAGGACACCCACCAGGACACCTATAGAAGCTACGGTGAAGATTACCCATAATGGGGCTACCCTGGAGCCGATACTTGAGTTGAGGAAGTTGACCGCATCGTTGGATACACCCACAATAAGGTCCAGTGTCGCCAGGCATAACAGAATGATGACAATGATTAAATAAATTGAATCCATTGGGATGAATTATTGTTTCGGATGTTGAAATACCATGAAAAAGTTTTGAATAATAACCTCCCAAAGATAATCATAAATTGAATATTCTTCATGCTAAACAACAACAATTACTTCTCTCTTCCATGCAATTATTTTACCCCTGAATAGGGGTGTTGATTCACACGGAGAAACTTCCGCGGGAGAAGTAATGCAGTCTGAACAGATGGAACAGGAAATGCACTTGAAAGATTGCAGCTGGTCTATTCAACCGTAACCGATTTTGCCAGGTTGCGTGGTTGATCCACGTCACATCCTTTCACCACGGCGATATGGTATGCCAGCAATTGTAGTGGAATAACCGATAGCAATGGGGTTAAGCAGGGTTCTGTTTTGGGTACTTCGATACAGAACGTAGAGAGATCTCTCACCTGGGTATCTCCTTCAGTCACTACCGAGATGATTCTGCCTTTGCGGGCTTTTATTTCCTGGATGTTGCTGGTTACTTTTTCGTAGGTATCCGATTGCGTGGCAATCACAACAACCGGCATCTCATTGCTTATAAGCGCTATCGCTCCATGTTTCATCTCAGCGGCTGGATAACCCTCGGCATGGATGTAAGAGATCTCCTTTAATTTTAAAGCGCCCTCCAGTGCTACAGGGAAATTGTATCCCCTGCCCAGGTAAATACAGTTGCTTGCATAAGTAAAGCTTTTTGACAGTTCGGCAATCATCTGATCACTCTTTTGTAAGATCTCACTCACTTTATCGGGTATGAGGCTCAACTCCCTTATCAGTCTCAGGTATTCATCATGAGAGATCGTACCTTTCTCTTTTCCGATCAGGATAGCCAGCATGGTGAGAACGGTCACCTGCGCTGTAAAAGCTTTGGTGGACGCAACACCAATCTCAGGTCCTACATGGGTGTAACATCCTGAATGTGTTTTCCTGGGGATGGAGGAGCCGACCACATTACAGATACCAAATATAAATGCTTCCTGCTGTTTAGCCAACTCTATTGCCGCCAGTGTATCTGCCGTTTCACCCGATTGAGAGATGGCAATCACGATATCGTCCTTGTTAATCACCGGCTTCCTGTAACGGAATTCCGATGAATACTCTACCTCAACCGGAATACGGGCGTACTCTTCGATGGCATACATACCTATCTGAGCGGCATGCCATGAAGTTCCACATGCTGTGATGATGATTCTTTTGGCTTTCAGAAACTTCTCTTTGTTATCGATGAAACCGGCCAGGGTGATATTGTCGGAATCGACATTCACTCTGCCGCGCATACAGTCGCTCAATGTCTGAGGTTGCTCGAAAATCTCCTTGAGCATAAAATGGGGATAACCTCCCTTTTCAAGCTGATTGAGCGTCATCTCAAGCTTCTGAATCTCAGGTGTTTTGTCGATGTTCCCGATCGTCCTAATCCTGAGTGGTTTGTTTCGTTGTATGGTTACAATCTCCTCATCACCAATGTATGTTACCTGATCCGTAAATTCAATAATGGGGGTAGCGTCCGATCCGATAAAATACTCATCCTCACCAATGCCGATTACCAGAGGGCTACCTTTTCTGGCGGCCACAATCATATCCGGATTATTTCTCTCCAACACAGCAATGGCGTAGGCACCCACTACCTCATTCAATGCCAGCTGTACGGCGGTAGGAAGATCGGTACCGTTCGATTTTTTCATATACTCAATAAGTTGAACCAGAACCTCAGTATCTGTCTGACTCTGAAATGTATATCCCTCTTTTATCAAGCCCTCTTTCAATACTGAATAGTTTTCAATGATACCGTTATGAATGATGGCGATCTCTTCTGTTTGTGAAAAATGAGGATGTGCGTTGGTCTGCGTGGGTTCACCGTGCGTTGCCCAGCGTGTATGAGCAATCCCAATTGTCCCGGTGATATCCTTCTGTTGGGCAAAAAGCTCTAACTCCGATACTTTTCCTTTTGTCTTGTATACCTTCAGGTGATCGTGGTCGATGAGTGCAATTCCGGCACTGTCATAACCTCTGTATTCAAGTCTGTGAAGGCCCTTTATCAGAATTGGGTATGCCTGTCTGTTGCCAATATATCCTACTATTCCACACATAGATAATTCATTTTAATTGTTTATTTCCGGGTAAAATTAATTATTATTTTTCTGTCGCATTCATCTGTAACCAAAACTTAACCGAAATGAAATCGATCTGTAACCACTATTGATTTACTTTGCAGAGAACAATTCATTTGGTACATAAATAGTATTATCAATTTTTCATTAACTCTCTTAGGTTTTTAAGGAGGTATAGATGTGATATCTGTGCCTTTTTTTTAACTTTGTGCATAAGAAATATTTACACCAATATGGCACGAAGAAAACTCTCCCAAACACAGATTGCTTTTATCATACTCCTTTGGATTGCATTAGTTGTATACATCCTCCTGTATGCAGAGTTGAACATTTTCACTGTGATCTCCATCCTGATGTCTGGCGCCATTGTTTTTATTCCAATTTACAAATATCTAAAAAAATAGCATATTTAGTATCAAAAACAATAAAAACATTTGAAAATTTCTTGAATTAGAAAATTATTTCTAATTTTGTGCTTCAAAGTGATTATTGTTTGAAGTTATCTGATTTAAAGAGAATAATTGTATGAAATCTACAGAGGTTATCGATCTATTGAGAAGGCGTTTTCCTAACGAACCGGAATACCATCAGGCTGTTGAAGAAGTGGTAGAGTCTATTGAGGATGTCTACAACGAGCATCCGGAGTTTACAAAGGTAAATCTGATAGAGCGGTTAATCATCCCCGACAAGATACACTCCTTTCGCGTAACATGGGTGGACGACAAAGGCAATGTGCAGACAAATATGGGATACCGTGTGCAGCATAACAATGCCATCGGCCCCTACAAGGGGGGGATACGTTTTCACGCTTCTGTTTCACCCTCAATTCTTAAGTTTCTTGCTTTTGAGCAGACCTTTAAAAATGCACTCACTACGCTTCCCATGGGTGGAGCGAAAGGAGGGTCCGATTTTTCACCACGCGGTAAATCCGATGGTGAAATCATGCGCTTCTGTCAGGCTTTCGTTGAGGGAGTATGGCGTGTGATCGGTCCCGATACCGATGTACCTGCCGGAGATATCGGTGTGGGTGGTCGTGAGGTGGGTTACATGTTTGGCAAATATAAGAAGCTGGCAGGTGAGTTCACTGGCACCTTCACCGGTAAAGGCCGTGAATTTGGCGGGTCGCTTGTCCGTCCTGAGGCTACCGGCTACGGTAATGTTTACTTCCTGCTGGAGATGTTGCAAACCAGGAATATCGATATAAAAGGCAAGAAATGCCTCGTTTCCGGTTCAGGGAACGTAGCACAATATACCTGTGAGAAGCTACTTGAGTTGGGTGCCATACCGGTCACATTATCCGACTCCGACGGATATATCTACGATCCTGATGGAATCACTGCAGAGAAGCTGCAGTTCGTGATGGAGTTGAAGAATCTCTACAGGGGACGTATTCGTGAATATGCAGAGGAGTTTGGATGTAAATATGTCCCCGGTGCACGTCCCTGGGGAGAGAAAGGGGATATCGCCCTCCCTTCGGCCACACAGAATGAGATTGATCAGACTGATGCAGCGGCACTGGTAAAGAACGGTGTTTTTGCCGTTTCGGAAGGAGCCAATATGCCCAGTACACCTGATGCAGTAAATCTGTTCCTGGAAAACAAGATTCTCTATGCTCCCGGTAAAGCAGCAAATGCAGGGGGTGTATCGGTATCGGGACTGGAGATGACACAGAACTCAGAACGTTACAGCTGGCCTGCTGAACAGGTGGATGAGAAGCTGAAATGGATCATGGCCAATATCCACGAGAACTGCGTGAAGTATGGCAGGGAAAGTGATGGCTATATCAACTATGTGAAAGGGGCTAATATTGCAGGTTTTATGAAGGTGGCCAAAGCCATGATGGGACAGGGAATCCTTTAACAGACAATAAATAAAATGAAAAAGCGGCTTGTGTGCCGCTTTTTTTACGATTTGGGTGAAATAGCGATTTATATATTTTTTTTATTCTGAGAATTGGCGTACTTTTGCAGACTGAAATAAATTGATGGTCCGGTAGCTCAGCTGGATAGAGCAACAGCCTTCTAAGCTGTCGGTCTTGAGTTCGAATCTCAACCGGATCACTTCAAAATAAAACACTTATCGGAATATCCGGTGAGTGTTTTTCTTTTTGGTCTGACCATAGTCTGACAAATGTGCCGTATCAGTTTGTAACAGCCAAAACCAAAGCAATCATTTTGTATCAGCCACAACCAAAGCAATCATTTTGCTTCGGTTTATTTCCACCGGTTTGCATAAATGTGATTATGAGCGCTTTCAAATTTCACATATGTTGAAATTTTTGCAATCCTACAAAAAGGGTCAAAAAAATCATGATTGAAGTTATACCGGTTTTCCCGTCAGTAATAAATGGAAAATTCAAGATGAACACTACGAACTTTTTTAAATAAAAACAGAACAAGTTTTAAAAAAAATATGTTCTATATTACGAGCGAACACTTATTGAATTAAAATTTACGCGGATGAAAAAAGCAATCTTTCTATTTTTAGTGCTGGCGTTTACCAATGCACAGGCACAAATTCAAAGAAAATTACCCATCAGAAAAGGTGGTCAAACAATTGATGCCGGTAATATCCCTGAGTCGATTCATGCAAACGATACCACATGGAATGAATCACATAATGCGATGAGAAAGAGGCCGGGAAAAGTAAAGTATGCCAGAATTACCTTGAGAAGAGGTACTTCGCAAGGGAACTTGCCGATCAATAGCGATCAGTTTGTTGCTGCTGTAGCCGGTGATGCAAAGATAACCAAGGTAGATGCCGGGAACGCACTCAATGCGATTTTCAGCAAGCTGTCAGAGTCACTAAACAATGGAGATAACTTGCAGCTCAGTCAATTTGGAGAGAATGGCAACAGGCCTGATTCAAACAATGGAAGCAATGCCCGGGTGGCCGATTTGAAAAAACTGGCCGATGAATTGGTCAATCTTGTGGCTGATGAAGCAAATTTAACCATGCCCGAAGCTGGAAATGTCTTGAATGCTTTCGTGGCTAACCTTTCAAACACCCTGCGCGAGAACGACAAGGAGGCATTATCAGGTGATAAACCGACTTATAAAAATGAGATAGTCGTAAACGTGGCAGAAAATAAAGCGTTGCGTTTTTCCCTGGGCGATCCGGATGACGACGGGGACGGTCTGCTTGATGTCAGCGCTGTTGCAACAGATCCCCAGGATTCGGATGGTGATGGTTATGGTGATTATTCGGTACGTAAGAAATGACCAATGGGTTACCCGGTACGCCTGATGGCAATGGGCGGTGATCATTTTCAAGCGGTCATTCCATCTTGCGAAGATGGAACAACCATTGCATACTATCTACTCTTAAATTGAATCATTATGGCAAAATATTCGAAAAAAGCACAGGAGAAAATCGCCAGAGTAATGAAAGAGTTTAAGGAAGGAAAACTATACTCCTCCTCAGGCGATAAGGTAACGAACATGAACAACAGGATGAACAGAATACTTTTACTATTTATGCTGCTGACATCCATGATACTTCCGGCTCAGGAACGTCCCGTACTGGACATCATGTTAACCAATTATGAATATCCGTTTGATGTGAAATACTTCCATTTTAATAGCCAGCAACAGGATTTGACAATGGCTTATATGGATGTACATCCCCAAAAGAAGAACGGGAATACGGTCGTGCTGTTACATGGTAAAAATTTCAACGGTGCTTATTGGAAAACGACGGTTGATGCGCTTACAGAAGAGGGATACAGAGTGATTGTCCCTGATCAGATTGGCTTTGGAAAATCGTCCAAGCCGGAGCGTTATCAATTTACCTTTCAGCAGCTTGCACTGAATACAAAAGAGCTGCTTGATGAGTTAAAGGTTGACAAGGTGACCATCCTGGGCCACTCCATGGGGGGTATGCTGGCAACACGCTTTTCGTTGATGTATCCTGAAACGGTAGAGAAACTGGTGCTGGAGAATCCCATCGGTCTGGAGGACTGGAAGGTTGTGACACCCTATGTCTCCATCGATCAGCACTACCTGAATGAGCTGCGGGCAACATATGAGACAACGAAAGCATATCAGCTAGCTTCCTATTACGACAACCGGTGGAAACAGGAATATGATGAATGGGTTTACCTGCTTACGGGGTGGGTAGAGCATCCTGACTATCCGGCAGTTGCATGGAACAACGCACAAACTGCCGATATGATCTTCACGCAACCTGTCTTGTATGAGTTCCGGCATATTCAGGTCCCCACCTTATTGATCATTGGTACCAGGGACCGTACAGCTATTGGAAAGAACAATGTGAAAGAGGAGTCGGTAAGGGAACAAATGGGACTCTACCAGCTCCTGGGTAAAGAAACGCAAAAAAATATTTCAGGATCCAAACTGGTTGAACTGGAGAATATAGGACACCTGCCACATATAGAGGCGTTTGATCTGTTTATAACCCCCCTCCGGCATTTCCTGAAAGAGTGACTGCTCTCATATCAGGTACAGCAGCCGATCACCCGGCTCCACTCCCAACCAGTGATTTCAGAACACTTTTGTATTTACCTCCTTCTGTGAGGTGATGGAACAGAGAGTTACCCCTTACTGTTCAATGTGTCAACATTGTATATAAACGAACCATAAGCATCAGATTATTGTTTTAACGAAAAATGGATATGCTATGAGATCAATATGGAATGGAGCCATCGGATTCGGACTGGTGAACATCCCCATCAAAATGTATGCTGCAACAGAAAGCAGCTCCCTCGACCTGGATATGCTCGACAAGAGCGACCTGTCGAACATCAGGTTTAAGCGGGTGAATGAGAAATCGGGTAAGGAGGTGGAGTGGGAGAACATAGTGAAAGGATACAAACTGGGCGAACGGTACATCGTGCTCGATGACGAGGATTTCGAGGCAGCCAGTCCCGAGAAAAGTAAGGTCTTCTCCATACAGCAGTTTGTCAGCCAGGATGAGATCGACAGTGTCTATTTTGAAACACCCTATTTCCTGGAACCACAGAAGAATGGTGAGAATGCTTACGCATTGCTTCACGCAGCATTGAAAAAGACGAAAAAAGTGGGTGTGGGCACTTTTGTCCTGCGTAACAAAGAGATACTGGGCATCGTCAAGCCCTATAATGACCTGTTGATCATCAACAAGATACGCTTTCCGGAGGAGCTGCGTGAGTATGAAGAGCTGAAGATACCAACGAAGAAAGCAAAACCGGGTGAACTGAAGATGGCAGTCACCCTGATCGAGCAGAACAGTGAGCAGTTTGATGGGGAGCAGTTTAAAGACAGCTATAGTTCCGACTTGTTGAAGATCATCAAGCAGAAAGCGAAGGGGAAGAAACTGAAAGCGGTCAAGAGGGAGGAGACGAGTGAAAGCACCATCGACCTGATGGAGAAACTGAAGGCAAGCCTTGAGAAAACGAAAAAGAAGGTTTCCTGATGTCACTGGTCAGCTATAAGAAGAAGCGTGATTTCGCCCATACGTCCGAACCGGAGGGGAGAGCCTCTTCATCGGGTGAGGAGCATCTCTTTGTCGTGCAGCGACATGCTGCTTCCCGCCTCCATTATGATTTTCGCCTCGAGATGGAGGGTGTACTCAAGAGCTGGGCGGTGCCCAAAGGTCCTTCGCTGAACCCGGCTGATAAAAGGCTGGCGGTGATGGTGGAAGATCATCCCTATGATTACCACTCGTTTGAAGGCACCATCGCTAAAGGTAACTATGGTGCAGGTGAGGTGGAAATATGGGACAGTGGCACCTATGAGCCGTTGCAGCGGAAGGAGGGTAGATCCGACGATGAGACCCTGCTGGAAGAACTTTCAAAAGGATCCGTAAAAATCCGGTTGCATGGGAAGAAACTAAAAGGTGAGTTTGCACTGGTAAAAATGAGATCGGCTAAAGAGGAAAATGCCTGGCTCCTGATAAAGCATAACGACGCCAATGCCGTTCAGGGAGATTATGATGCTGAGAACGACAGATCCTCCGTGAAAAAAAAGAAGAAGTCAGCTGGGACCGATTCCATCCCTGAGCGTTCCCGTAAACATTACCTGTCAGGACAGAAGAAGCTTGAGAAGTATATCAGACCCATGCTGGCAACCACCATGGAGGAGCCTCTGGATGGTGATGAGTGGATCTATGAGATTAAATGGGACGGTTACAGGGCTATTGCCGATCTGAGAGGTGGTCTGCAGCTCTACTCACGCAACGGATTGTCCTTTCTGGGCAAGTATCATACTGTTGAAGCAGCACTGAAGCAGCAGCAGCATGAGATGATTCTCGACGGTGAGATCGTGGCCTACAACAAAGAGGGGAAACCCGATTTCCAGATGCTGCAGCATTATGATGATAATCCGCAGGCTCCGATAGTCTATCAGGTGTTTGATCTGCTTTACCTGAATGGTCACAGCACCCGGGAGCTCACCTTACTGCAGCGAAAGGAACTGCTCAGGGAGGCGCTCACGGAAACAGATCATGTGAAATATAGCGATCATGTGGAGAACAGTGGCAGTGACTTTTTCATTGAGATAGAGAAAAATGATCTTGAGGGGATGATGATGAAAAAAAAATCGGGAACCTATGCCGAGGGAGCACGCAGCGGCACATGGGTGAAGGTGAAAAACCATAAGAGAGAAGAGGCCGTTATCGTGGGTTACACTGAACCCCGCGGATCAAGGAGCTATTTCGGCTCACTTATCCTGGGCAGGTACAGTGAAGGTGTGTTGCGATATGCGGGACATGTGGGCACAGGATTTAAAGAGAAGGAGCTCAAAGAGATTTACACCCTGTTGCAACCCATGGTGACTGACAAGATGCCTTTCGGCACCCGGCCGGTGACCAACGCCCCTCCCACATGGGTAAGACCGGAGATGGTCTGCACGGTCAAATACACCAGAATCACGGAGGATGGTCTTTTTCGTCATCCGGTGTTCATTGGTATCAGGGAGGATATCAGCGCCGCAGATCTGCGGAAAGAAATGGTAAAATCTGATACACAGCCACCACGAAAGAAGAAAAATGCTGCTTCATCATCTCCAACAAATGAAAAAGCAACCTTCACCAATACCGGCAAATACTACTGGAAGAAAGAGAAGATCACCAAGGGAGAGCTGATTGATTACTATTTATCTGTCAGCGACTATATCCTGCCTCATCTGCAAGAGCGGGCACAATCGCTGCATCGCTTTCCCGATGGGGTTGAGGGACAGAGTTTTTACCATAAAGATGCCGGTCAGGATGCTCCTTCGTGGGTAGAGACCGTACGGATCCATTCAGAATCGGGAGACAAGGAGCTGGAGTATATCGTCTGCAATAACAGGGAGACGCTGGGATACCTGATCAACCTGGGTTGCATTGAGCTGAACCCCTGGAACAACAGAACAGCGAATCCTGATCATCCGGATTACCTGGTGATTGACCTCGATCCATCGGACAAGAACAGCTTTAAACAGGTCGTGGAAGCAGCACGGGTGACCAAAGAGCTGCTCGATATTGCGCAGGTGCCCGCCTATTGCAAAACCTCGGGAAGTACCGGGATCCATATTTATGTTCCACTTGGAGCGGAATATAGCTATGAACAGGGGCGTGATTTTGCCCATATTGTGATGCAGCTGGTGGAGAGGAGGCTGCCTGATTCGACCACCCTGGAACGTAGTTTAAGTAAACGGGGAGCGAGAATATACCTCGATTATCTGCAGAACCGGAAAGGACAGACCGTCGCCAGCGTCTACTCTGTCCGTCCCAAACCGGGAGCACCGGTCTCCATGCCTCTTGAGTGGGATGAGTTAACCGATGAACTCTCGATCAGGGATTTTACCATGCACAATGCACTCGACCGATTGACCCGCAAAGGAGATATTTTCCTGCCGGTGCTTCACGGGCGTACTGACTTGAATATAGCTCTCAGCAGGTTACAGGACAGTCAGTAAGTGGGTAATTGATAGTGATAACCGCCAAATGTTCAATGATTATTTCATCAAATCTGGCTGAACCACTCAACGAAGCTTTTTCATTCCACCAGCCTGTTCACTCCGTTTTCATCTTTTTCGAGCCGGAATGAATCAAACAACCGGCCGGTGACATCGTAAGAGTCGTAAAAGATGGTGTCATTCTCCACCTTGATATGCTGGTACAACTGCGTGTCCTCCCCGGTGACATCACCCCATGAGTCGGATTGCAGGTCATACATCTTGGGACCGGCGACAGTAACAACATAGAGCGGCGGATTCTTCACATCTCCTGTGATGTTTGCCTCGTTGAAGCCGCGGCAGTAGGTGTGATCATGCCCCTGCAAAACCATATCCACACCATATTTCTCGAGGATGGGACGCAGCAGGTCCCGGTATGCTTTGTTGTCTCTTCCGGAAGAGCAGGAGTAGATCGGGTAGTGGGTGAACACCACCGTCCATTGGTTGGGGTTCTCTTTCAGCGCATCCTCCAGCCAGTTTATGATGGAGTCGATATCCTTGTTGTCTTTGTTCATCACGGGTGAGTCGAGGCCCACAAACCGTACACCCTGATAATCGAACCAGTAAAACCGGTCCTGGTATTCCGCGGCAGGTGGATTTTGTGGCATCCCGAAGAGATGGGGCCAGTGATCCGAGAATACCTTACCCTTTGTGGTATTGTTGTATTCATGGTTACCGGCTACAGGCACTGAAGGCAGTGAGCCCAGCATCCAGCCGCCGGCGTAGAAAAATTCACTCCAGTGGTTGTCGCTGCTACTGTTCACGAGATCACCCACAAACAACATAAAGGAGGCTTCATGACCCAGGTGAGTATAGGCCTCACGAAGCGCACGCGAACCGAGTGATTTGATGTCGGTTTGCACATCTCCCATGTAAATAAAGGAAAAAGGGTCCTTCTCCTTTTTGGCAGTAGTGAACTGAAACCATTCACTCCAGATCTTGCCGTTTCCCACACGATAGGAATAGCGTGTGCCGGGCTGCAGTCCGGAAAAACGGACCTTGTGGGTGTTACGGTCCTTGCTCTGCCCATATTCTGTCACTGTACTGCCTTTGACAGTTGTTGCATCTTTACCGAACTTAGGATGGGGCACCGCTTTGATAATCTCTGCTACTGCTTCTGTCTCCTCTCCTGAGGTACGCCATGTGACACTATAGTCAGAGGTGGGATCCCCTCCGATGGTGAGCATGATCTCCGACGGAATATTTTTTTGGTCATTATGTTGAAGCGGAACTGAATAACATGGGAGCATGATAATCAGTAAGCATGCGATAAAAATAGGTCTGACTTTCATTCTTATTACTGTTTTTAATTAATTGTTAATTGTTAATTTTTAATTGATATTGATATTGATATTGATGCTATCACCGGCAGGGATACCCTGCGCCGGGAACTCTTCTTCTTCCTTTATTGCTTCGCTGAGGCGGTGATACCCAGCTCTGCGGCCGATGTCCAGGCTTTGCCATTCACCTCCGACTTGGCCACCAGCTTGAAATAGCGCGCCTGAGTCCTCTCCTCAATCTGAATACGCTTCGTCGATGCGCCTCTCCCGAAACGGCCGCTGACAGCCGGGTTGCCCCACACGTCGGGATCGTTGCTGAAGTAGAGGTCATAATCCCTGATATTGCCATTCTCTCCGTCACTTCGCGGTGTGTAGATAAATTCCTCCACGACATAGCTATCTCCCATATCCACTACAATCTCGTGGGGATGCTGCGGTTCCGCTATTCCAAAGGGGGTGTGCCACTTGCTCGTCTCATTACCATCGATCGCTTTGTAAGCCTCATCACCCTCAGCCTGACTGGAGAAATGGATCACTCTCCATTTAGTTTTATCAATAAACATCTTCAGGTTGGCTTCGGTTGTCATACTGTCGTACATACCCTCAGCACTGCTGTAGGCCCTGATATTTCCCCCTTCGGGCAAACCGAATGGTGTAGTGAAAAGGGTGAATGGGCTGCCATTGAGACTGTAATAGATCATACTGCCCGTAGCGGCAGTTGTCATGCTGATCATCCCCTTCCTGTCCTGCATGATAACTACAGGCTGACTGACAGGGCTCTCTACCCTGGCTTTCTCCGAGAGCTGCTCATTATCCATGGTTGCTGTCAGCGGCAACAACATAAACTGAAAGGGGGTGCTCTCTGCCCTCACCTCATACTGCTCCATCACATCAGGACCACAGCTGGCGTTACCCAGGCCACGCATCACCGCATCGAGGCTGACAATGGTATTTTCAGTAAACGGCACCGCATAGGGATGCAGCGTCCTGTTGTTCCTGGTCTGATAGATATCTTCAGGGCGGTAGTGCGTGGCTGAGGCTGACATCTTCCGGGGAGCGACAAACAGAAGTCCGGTGCCATCCGCATCGGTGAGGCTCATCCATCGTACATCCTCCTTGTTGCCAGTCTCCTGTGGCAACACATACCGCTCCCACTGGTTAGTGACACTGCTATTGTACACTCCTTCGAAGGAGGCCTCCTTTCGGTCGGTGTAGGACTCCCAGGGACCACGGCCGAACCAGGTGAGCTGCTCGAAGCTCTCCGGCATCTCAAGGCGATAGCCTATCCGGGGGAGAATGTTCATCGTCGCTGTCGGTTCGAAAAAGGTGTTGACAATAATAGTCCCGTCACTCAACACCTTGAATGCCAGGGTCACGCTGTAGCGGTTGGACCCTTTGGCGTTGTATCGATTGGTGATCTGCAGATCGGCATAGTTTCCGGCGTCTGCCATATTGATCTCCCAGCTGCCTGCCTCCACGGTGAGGTCCCTGATGCCCATATTGTCCCAGTTTGCCGCCTGTGCCTTATCATTCTCCGTGGGCAGCCTGAACAGGTTGAGCGACAGCGGGCTGTTGATCAGCTGCCTACCGTTGATGAGATAGCTGCTGAGCGTCCCCTCCTCTTTGCTGAACAGCGCCTCAAAAGATCTACCTGTGATCCTGATTGCGTCAGCACTCTCCTGAACGCTGAGGCCTCCTGTTGCCGGTATCCGGTAGGCCGGCTTCACCGCCTCCTGCAGCTGGATCTGTTCCGATGCTACCTCATAGCCGGCATCAGCCCACCAGGTGTCCGCTTTCTGAGAAACATTGAAACGGATAAAATATTCCGCCTCCTTCTTTCTGTTGTCAGGGAGACCAGCTATTGCCACCTCTTTTGTTTCACCCGGTAACAGGACGATGTCAATCATGCCTGTGTTGATCACCTTGCCATCTTCCAGCACGGAATAGCGGATTTCGAGGTCATCAGTCGATTTAAAAGCGAGCTTACTCTTCAGCAGGAAGCTCTTGCCATCCTCTTTCATTGAGAAATCGACCGGCTGGTAGATCTTTTTGGTATTGTACGATTTTGCAGAGAGGGTGTAATCGGCGAAGATCAGCCCATTGGTACAGAAGGTGCCATCATTGGGATGATCATCGAAATCCCCTCCGTAAGCCCAGAAATATTCGTTGTTCTTCCCCGGTACAGGCATTTTAAGGCTCTGGTCTTTCCAGTCCCAGATAAACTCACCCGTCAGCGAGGGGTAATGCTCATAGAGATCGAACATCTCCCGCACATTTCCCATGGCATTACCCATGGCATGGCTGTTCTCACACTGTATATGCGGACGGGGATTATCCTCCTTCAGTCGGTTCTCGCCGATCTGTCTGATATGGTCGTAGCTGCCATACATGGTGCTGCTCACGTCACTCCACCGGCTGTTGCCCTCGTAATGGGTCAGACGGGTCTTGTCCAGTGCCTTGATCGCCCTCTCCACATGCTCAAAGTTGTTGCCTCCGCCAGACTCATTGCCATACGACCACATGAAGATGGAGATGTTGTTGCGCATCCACTTCACATGATTGTGATTACGTTCAACCATCGGCCTGCGGAACAGCTCCACGCCGGAGAGTCCCATATTACCGTGTGTCTCCACATTGGCTTCGGCCAGTACATAGAGGCCATATTTGTTGCAAAGCTCGTAAAAGTAGGGATTGTTGGGATAATGCGAGGTACGTACAGCGTTGATATTTAACCGCTTCATCATCTTCACATCGTTCTCCATCTCCTCTCTGGTGAGGGTGCGTCCGCCGATCTCGCTGTGATCGTGCCTGTTAACACCATGGAAGACCATGCGGCGGCCATTGATCAACAGCTCACCTCTGCTGCCGATGCCTACCTCCTTGAAGCCCACCTTGCCTCCTCTGATGTCGAGTCTGCTCTCTCCCTCATCAAGGGTCACGATCAGATCATATAGATGGGGTGTCTCGGCACTCCACTTGTCGGGGTTGGCCACTTCCATCTCAACGGTGTTCATTCCCAACTGCGGGTTGTTCAGCGCTCTCTCTGCCACCACCCTTTGATTGTTGTCGACGATCTTAGCTGTTAACCTGCCTTCATTAACCCTGTTCCCAGTCAGCTCAATATCCACGGTTACTTTGGCATCCCTGTACTGATCATCCAGATCACTGCGGAAGAAATAATCACGGATCTGTGTTTTGGGTGCCGACCAGAGAAAGACATCACGACTGATGCCGCTGAAGCGCCAGTAATCCTGACACTCCAGGAAGGAGCCGCTGGTAAAACGGTAGATCTGCACCGAGATCGTGTTGTTCCCCTGCTTCACATAGGGGGTGATATTAAATTCGGAGGGGAGGTAGGAGTCTTCCGAGTAACCTACCTGCTTGCCGTTCACCCAGAGGTAATAACCGGGGCCGGCACCGTTGAAGCGGACAAAGATATCGCGCCCGTTCCATTCCGCAGGAAGGGTGAACGTTCTCCTGTAGCTGCCTACAGGGTTCTTCATCTCATTGTTATAGGTCCACTCATCAGGACGGTCGGCCATCACATTATAATCCGCATCATAAGTGAACGGATATCGCGTGTTTACATAGAGAGGCTGATCCCACTCTTTATTGTTCTTGATGCCATACAGCTGCCAAACAGAGGGGACCGTGATATCATCCCAATCACTTGTATTGTAGCTGTTCTCCTGAAAACCTGCCGGTTTAGTTTCCGGGTTTCCGGTCCACCTGAATTTCCATGTGCCGTTAAGGGATAAAAAATAGGGCGACTGCTCTATGCTGTTGTTTTGCACATCCTCTTCCGTAGCGAAAGGGATGGCAAGGGTATGTGCTTCTTCTCTGTTGATCTGGGTGATGGTCACATCGTTCCATGCTCCTTCCCATATATCCTGTGCCCACAGAGGGGAGGAGAGAATTGTCAACGAAAATAGCATGCAAAGCTGTTTTATTGCTTGATTCATAATTTTATAATTATCTATTTATTTTTGAATTGTGTTTCATTTTCCCGGATATCAACCTGCATCTGAAGTGATTTATTATACAAAGTTATGGCAGGTATATGAAATTGTATTTTCCCGATAGCAACAGGGCTCCTTTCACCGCGGTGGCTGAGGTTTATGTATACGGAAACTAACAGATTTATTCAACCAGGCGTCCGGGAGGACGCCTGGT
>JADMKJ010000133.1 GCA_015478855.1 Proteiniphilum sp. | reverse complement strand
ATGGTGCATCTTTCTCTGCCCAATGGAAAGGGTTTGATGCCTACATCTTCTTCCAGGGCCTCGCCAGGTTCAACTCAACCTTTGCACAACAAGGTATTTACGAGTTTACCCTCCGTGGTACCTATTTTCCCTATCATAGAACAGCCTGGACACAAGAACGCTGGGAGAATGGAGAGGAGATCACCTACCCGGCCCTCCATACCGGGGCATCAACCAATCACAGAGCGAACTCATTCTTCGTTTTTGATCGCGATCTGTTTCGTTTAAAGAACATTGAAATTGGTTATACCCTCCCGGAAAACGCTCTCAGGGTTATAGGAATCTCAAACTTAAGGCTTTTTGTGAATGGTCAGAACGTGTTTACCTGGTCACCTAAATTCAAGCCTTATCACCTGGATCCTGAAAACGATGACTCAATAGGTTATCCGCAAACAAGTATTTTTAGCTTTGGATCAAGTATCAAGTTCTAAGTTTATTAACAAGATAAATTGACGATATAATGATGAAAAATAATATGATAATTAAAATCGGAGGGCTGGCACTTCTTCTCACGCTTTTTCTCTATTCATGTGCTGACGCACTGGATCAGGCTCCCGACGGTAAAATATCTCTTGAAGAGGTTTTTCAAGATGATGAAAAAACTGCAGCTTACCTCAATTCCTGTTATTTATACATTCCTGCTGAAGGACACAACTATTTTTTCTGGATGCGTGGACCGGTAGACTGGAGTGATGAAGCATGGGATACAGATGCTGAAGCTGAACCATGGATCACCTCGGGACAGCTGTATGACGGTAATGTATCTGCCGCATCTCACTTCAATACGCAGTGGGCAGACAATAATAACGGGAACTATTGGGTTCGTATGTGGACAGGTATCCGCAAATGCACCGTCTTTCTGGATCATATTGAAACCGCGAATGTTAAGAGTGAAGCCAATCGTTCCAGATGGGCAGCAGAAGCCCACCTGTTAAGAGCCTATTACTACATGGTACTGCTCAAATTCTTCGGGTGCGGACTCCCCATTGAAAATACGGCCTACATTTACACCGATGATTTCTCAACGACAGAACGAGGCTCGTACTACGATGTAGTTCAGTTCATTATTGAAGACTGCGATGCTGCTCTATCGAGCCCCAACCTACCCTGGCGTATCACGACAGATGCTGAAGCCTATCGTTTTACCAAAGCGATAGCAGAAGGTATTAAATCAAGAATGTCTCTTTATGCGGCAAGTCCACTTTATAATGAAGGTGAGAACCATTGGGAGGAGGCTTATCAGATCAACAAACAAGCTTTGGCTAATCTGAAGAGCAATGGCTACGAGTTATACAATAAAATTAATTTCTCATCCTGGAAAGACAATGAGGATGTTCATCTCCCCAACGATGCAGCAAAACTATTCAATGAATATTTTTCCAATAACATGGGCTTTGAATCCAATCCAACCGACAAAGAGACTATCTACCAGACCAGTGCAGGTCAGGACTGGATCAATACCGAAGGGATCGGCGCTGTAATGGGCTATAAGTCGGGCTCCTGTCCTTCACAGGAGATTGTTGACTGTTTTGAGACTGTCGACGGACAACCGGTTTTGAATCTCTCAAAACCATATGTGGATGAGATAACCCACCTGCAACCCAACTACAATCCCAACAACACACTCTACGATCCGCAGGATCCTTATGAAAACCGCGATCCTCGTTTTTACTCCTCTATCTATTATAACGGCTCAAAAAGAACCTGTTTCTGGATCTTTGATGAGACATCTGCGAGTGTAGAAAACTATCCGGCAAACAAGGGGTACCGCACCCGTGTCATTGCAACATGGGCAGGGGAACCACAAACAGGACGTCATCCTACTACCCGCAAAGCAACCCGAACCGGATACTTTCTGCGGAAATTTCTCCATCCCAATTCAGGACAAGAGGTGGTAACTGCTGCACATGCCCGTGCCAAGGTAATGAGACTTGGAGAAATCTATCTTAATTTAGCCGAGGCAGCTGCAGAAGCGAACCATATGGATGAAGCCTACCAGGCGGTCAACACGATCAGAGCTCGCGTGAATATGCCCCCACTCACTGCCGGTCTTTCAAAAGATGAACTTATTCTTCGCATCCGAAATGAACGAAGGGTAGAACTGGCTTTTGAAGCACATCGATATTTTGATGTGCGCCGTTGGCATAATCCCGGTGACAATCTCGAGAAGACTGACCGCTGGATTACAGCTGCTCACATCACTCGTAACATGGATGGCAGTTATACCTATGAAAGAGGCCCTGTTTCCAGAGAACGATTATGTTACCAGAATAAGTTTTTAAAATTCCCAATACCGTTGAACGATGTCAACATTATGCTGGCACTGACAGGAGACAACTGGCAGAATCCGGGTTGGTAACCATTTTTTTAATTTAAAAAATAGATCTATCTATGAATAATTCAATTAAAAAATCTCTATTGGCGTTTGCTTGCATCCTATTCTGGGCTACATCCCTTAATGCTCAAGTGAACGGGACGGTTAAAGACGGATATGGCCGCATCCTGCAAGGAGTTTTGATCACATCAGAGAATGGTAAAAATATTACAATCACAGATCGAAACGGCGATTATGATTTAGCTGTCAACGACGGAAGTAAGCACCTGAACTTCTCCTTTCTGGGTTATATCTCCCAAAACCTTGAGATTGATGACAAGGCTGATGGCGAAACAGTGAATGTTACCTTGCAACGGGCAGAAACATTCGATCTGGATGAGAAAGTGTTCTTTGGTAATTATACCCAAAGTAAAGATGAAGTGATCGGTTCAATTGCCAGGGTCACAGGAAAAGAGCTGGAGCGCTCACCTGTGGGTAACCTCTCAATGTCGTTAGCTGGCCGGCTACCGGGACTCTTCACGCGTGAAACATACTCAGAGCCGGCACGTACAAATACGCAGCTCTGGGTAAGAGGATACGCCTCTCCCAACGGTGGTACTGCACTGGTAGTAATCGACGGGTTCCCTTACGACTACAATGCGAATCAGCTTTTTGAATATATCACGGCCAACGAAGTCGAATCAATAAGTGTATTGAAAGATGCTTCGGCGCAGGCACTCTACGGTATACAGGGAGCCAATGGTGTCATTGTTATCACAACCAAAAGAGGTATCAAACAGCCGCTGAAAATTGATGTGACAATCAACCATACACTGGAGCAAAGAACAACAACCCCGCCGCATATCAATTCTGCCGATTTTGTGCAGTTGCGCAATCAGGCAGGTGTCAATGATGGCAGCGGTGAATACTCCTATTTCACAAAGCAAGCCGTTGACGGATTTATTGCCGGTGAGAACCCTGACTATTTCCCCAACAACAACTGGAGGGCAATGAATGCAAAAGACATCACTCAAATGAGTCGTGTCAATGTGAATCTCACGGGAGGTAACGATAATGCTGTTTTTTACACGAACATCAACGTATTGAATCAGGATGGTATGTGGAAAATTGATCCGGGAACGACCCAGTACAATCCCAACAACCAGTTTATCTGGGCCAATATCCGTTCTAATGTTGATGTGAAGCTTGCTAAATACCTCTCCGTAGGTCTTAACCTTAGTGGAAACATAAAGAGGGAAAGGACACCCGGCGGAAAAGCAGTTGAGATTGCTCACGGAGGCAGTTGGGACGGATTTGCCAACAGGCTTTGGTACCGCTTTTTTTCA
The DNA here is from genome assembly GCA_015478855.1 of Proteiniphilum sp. Classification (GTDB taxonomy): domain Bacteria; phylum Bacteroidota; class Bacteroidia; order Bacteroidales; family Dysgonomonadaceae; genus Proteiniphilum. The sequence continues at coordinate 12,557 of JADMKJ010000133.1, read as the reverse complement.
CTTCCTCCCTATGTCTACGGACCAACAACACCTTTAATTCAGGATCCTGAGACTGAAGAGATCACCGGGGGCGAGGTGGTTGTCACCGAAACGGAACCAATCACATCATGGGCGGTAATTAACCGACTGGGTTATGACCAATACACGGTGACCAATATCTATGCCCAGTTTATGCCAAAGCTGGATCTTAGCTTCATCACTCCCGGTCTGAGTATAACTGGCAGTTACGGATACCAGACCAATGCCACAAAAGGTTTGTTTGTCAACCGGGTTTATGAACGGTGGGTTCGCACCAGAGATTATTCCGAATTGGAATTTGAGAAAATAGGCACACAGGTGAATACCCCACTTCAGTATCGCTCTAATGCCAGTTTCTACTATAACCTCAATTACAAGGGAATCGTGAACTATCAACGTCGCTTTAATGGTCTGCACGATATCAATGCAATGGCATACAGCTTCTATCAGCACCTGAACAAATCAGGGGGAGGCCTGCCCTATAAACGATCAAACTCGGGTATTGGCGTGGGTTATGGTTATGATGACCGCTACCTGGTGAGGGTCGATCTCGGCTATTCGGGCTCTGAACAGTATTCACGTCAGAACCGCTTCGCTTCATTCCCCGCAATCTCAGCAGGATGGGTAGCCACCAATGAAGCCTTCCTGGAAAACAATCCGATGCTGACCTATCTGAAGCTTCGTGCCTCCTGGGGTAAAACCGGAAACGACCGGAATATAGGGCGTTATGTCTATCTCGACAATGTGACTCTTACCGGTGGTGGATTTGCATTCCTGGGCGGTCATAACGTGAATGAAGGTCAGGTTGCCAATCCATTCCTTGATCCCGAGATCATAACAAAAAAGAACTATGGGATTGATCTTACCTTGTTTAACAACTTCTCGCTCTCTGTTGATCTCTACAACGAGAGAACAGAGAATGGTGTAACAAGTGCCACTTCTAAAACACCCGATTACCAGGGTGTACCATTAGGCAACTATCCAAATGCGAATGTAGGGGAATTTGAAAACAAAGGTTATGAAATCACCCTCGGCTACAACAAGGATATCAATCGTGATCTTAATATCACGCTGGGCGGATGGCTCGCACATAATAAAAACAAGATCATTTTCTGGGATGAGAGCGAAAGAGGAGAAGATTACGCATATCGCATTCGTAGCGAAGGTTACCCTATTGGACAGGCTTTTGGCTATATTGTGGATGATCATAACGGAAACGGTTATTTCAACAGCCAGGAAGAGATTGATAATAGCGGTCTTGTTTACGAGATTGGTACTCCCGCACCCGGTTATTTGAAATATTACGACCTGAATGCCGATGGTAAGATCAACGATAAAGATAAAGCCCCTCTCGGACATGGAGCATTACCTCACTTCTTCTATGCTTTTAACGGCGGGTTCAAGTATAAAAATTTCGATATGAATATGCTGTTCCAGGGCATTGCTGACTATTGGGCAGTTGATATGTCTATGGGACGTGTGGAATACAGTTTCGAGGGTATATATACTGAATGGCATAAAACAGCTTGGACGGCAGATCGTTTCGCCAATGGTGAAGAGATTACTTATCCGGCACTCTCAGCACAGAAAAATTCCAATCATGAAGCGAGCAATTTCTTCCTTGAAGATAAAAGCTATCTCCGTCTGAAGAATCTCGAGATAGGCTACACATTTAACCTGTTCAATGGAACAAGACTTTACTTCAGTGGACAAAACCTCTTCACATGGGATAAGCTGAAGCATGAGACATATGGTCCGGAAGGTCATTATGCGGGCGGTATTGAAGGGATACCCGTGTACCGTTTATATAATGTCGGATTGAGTATTAATTTTTAAAACATGAAGGTAATGAAAAAATATTTTCAAATATTAATTGTCTTAATAACTGTGGGATTTGCCACTTCATGCAACGATACATTAGAGCTTGAATATGACGGTCGTTCCTCGCTCGATGAATTGTTTGCTACCAGAAATGGCGTTAGAGGGTATCTGAACTCATGTTACGGAGCAAGAATAATGCCTGACATCAACCGTGCAGCATTGACCGATGACTCACAAAGTTCAGAGATGGTTTTCCAGGGATCACTACCCTCTCTTTGGTATGTGGATGCATTCTCAGCATCCAACTATTCTAACGTCGATGGACAGCCCTGGGGTGGTGTCTATCAGGCAATCCGCAAATGCAATATTTTCCTTCAGCGAATTGAAGGAGTCTCGGCTGATGATCTGGCCTCCCTGGAAGAAGAAATCACATCATGGAAAGCACAGGCACACACACTGAGAGCACTCTATTACCTGCAGCTTATCAAGCGTTATGGTGCTGTTCCGTTAGTGATCGAGCCGTACGAAATATTACACGACTTCAGTCAGGATGTGCGTGCTCCGGTTTCTGTGATCATCAAACAGATCCTTGATGATTGTGATGCTGCCATGAGCGCTCCGACATCAACCTTAGGGTTCTCATGGACTGTGAGAACAGGTGAGAACTACATCATGAACAGAGCTGTGGTACAGGCAATCCGTTCTCAGGCTCTGCTCTATGCTGCCAGCCCTCTCTATTCCGACGGAACATATACATGGAGCAATGCAGCTGAAATAACCGGAAACGCGTTATCCAGTCTGTTGGTGAATGATTACAAGTTATGGGATGAAGAACCTGTAGCTGGTACAGCGCAAAATCTGTATGAATTGTATTTTATCACTCCTCATGATGAACAACGCGCACGTGATAAAGAGACCATCTATCCGGGCAACAGGGTAAATATCTGGGGTAATCACGGGATGCCCTCCACGCCGGGTCAGACCTCCGCCGGAGCGTGCCCTACACAGGAGCTGGTCGACAGCTACGAGATGCTGGCTACCGGTTTACTGCCTGTCACCGGTTATTCAGACCCCCAGCATCTGCAACCCATCATCAATACCGCTTCCGGTTATGATCCTGAGAATCCCTATGAAGGTCGTGATCCCCGTTTTTATGCAACGATCTATTTCAACGGAGCCACACGCGATCTGGGCAGCACAGGTGGCCTGGCCAGAGATGATCACTTTCCTTTGGGATTCACCCTTACCGGAAATAGTATCTCAGCGACTAAAAATGAGAATGACGAGTATCATATTGAAACAACCGGGGGCGACCCTTTTGCATATACTACTACCCTGGGTACGAATATCGATGCGGCAGCTGGCTCTATCCTGCTCAAGTTTAAATACAAGAGCAACAATGATATCACCAATGCCCAGTTTTTCTTTATGGCTCCCAACCCGGCAGGTGGACAGTCCACCCCGGAGAATGTTGTTTTGAACAAATCGACCGAATGGACCGATTTTGAACTTGACGTGACTCCCTACCGTGATCAGAGCTGGTGGAGTTGGGGACAACCGGGTCATGCACTCAGGTTTGACATTGGATCAGGTGCCGGCAATATCGTAGATATCAAGGACATGGAGATCAATGTGCGGGTTGAGTCAGTCCCTGCCGCTCCATGTCAGAGTTACGTGGGTGGTCTCGACGGGATTTCGACGACCGACCGCAGAGCTACTTTTACAGGCTATTATCTACGTAAATACAACAACTGGAAATCAGGACGCGACAACAATGCCGATGGTGAGATCCGCACGTTCCGTCTTGCCGAGATGTATCTCAATTTTGCTGAAGCAGCTTACCAGTCTTCAGGAAACCCGGATACGCAAATAAATATTGGCAATGGTATTTCAATGAGTGCCCGTGATGCAGTCAATGCTGTCCGTCGCAGGGTAGGTATGCCTGATTTGCCTTCGGGATTGACCAGAGATGAATTCGAAAAACGATATAGAAATGAACGACGTGTTGAGCTGGCTTACGAGGGCCATCGCTATTTCGATGTACGTCGCTGGAAGATTATGGAACAATCTGAACGTTACGTTACCGGAATGAGGATCACAAAAGAGGCGGACGATAGCTTCACCTACCAGCGTATAAGCTTCGACCGTGATTCCTATAAGGAAAAGCTGTACCTCTATCCGATCCCTCAATATGAAATTAATAAGATGTTCAGCCACACCGGGACTGATTGGCAAAATCCGGGATGGAATTAATAACGCTATAACAAAGAATAGGTGTATGAAAAATATAATTGCGTTAGTTATAAGTATCCTATCGGGAATGTTCGTTTTCAATGCATGCAGCGACCCATACCCTGAAACAATTGAACTGGAACAATTCATGTACATCTCACTGTCGGGGGCTGCCGACAATCCAATCGTCAAAACAGTTGATCTGGATAAGAGCAGCACATTCCCGCTCACTATTTCCTACGGTGGGACAACAAATTATGATCAGGGAGAGATTACTGCTGAGATTACTGCTGACAACGCGTTGGTGGCGGCCTACAACACGGAAAACAATACGACCTACCTCCCTTTACCTGTTGAAGCTTACTCCTTCGATAAGTCTTCTGTGACCATAGTAGATGGGAGCAGGGTCTCAGACCAGATTAAAGTGACGATAAATCCCGGCATGGCCAATTTCGCACATGATTATCTTCTGCCCGTCACCATCAAATCGGCAACAGAAGGTAAAATACCGATCAAAGAAGAATTCAAAACGGTCTTCTTCATCATCAAAGGAAATGTGAAGACATTGCCTGCGGAAGAGAAATGGACACAGCTGGACGCCTCATCAGTCTGGCAGCCAGGCTTTCCGGTAGAGAGCACCTGGGATGGCGACCGTAACAGCTACTGGCATACAGCCCTTGACGGTATGCCACAATGGTACGCGGTGAACATGAACGAGTATAAGTTGATAGAAGGGTTCACATGGCTCAACAGGCAGGATGGTGCAGCTGCAGTGCCCAAACATGTCAGATTCGAAACGAGCATGAATGGAACAGACTGGACAGAGGTACTGGATGTTCCTGAACTACCAAGTTCAAATACATTGCAGATCCTGGATCTACCAGAGAAAGTGGTTGCCCTTTATTTCAAGGTAACCATCCTCTCCAACTGGGCGGATGCCCCCTATACCTATGTAGCGGAAGTATCCACCTGGGCCGGCGAAAGACCTACCCCCGACTACAACTGGGAGAAAAATACCTGGGAGGTGATCGCCTTCCGTTCAGAGTGGAATGCGGACTGGGGTGTACACAAGATTTTTGATGGTGACAAAAACACCACCTGGCACAGCGATCCATCCAACGGAGAGATCAACGGCATGCCTCAGTGGTTTGTGGTGGACATGAAAAAGATGAGACCTGCCATCAAGGGGTTCCTGATATGGCAGCGACAGGACGACCATGGCATGGAGCCAAAGCATGTTGTCTTCTCTGTGAGTGAAGACAATGAGACCTGGACACAGGTACTGGAGGTACTGGAGATGTCAAACGACCATACCGTTGAGCTCGACTACAAGACGACCAACCCTACCCCCGGTCGTTACCTTAAAGTGGAGGTGAAAGCTATATGGGGAGGGAATCCCTGGACCTATTTCGGAGAGATTACCCCATATTAATCATATTCGGAAAAGGGGAGATAACAGATTTCCCCTTTTCTTTTTTATAATTCCCTCATATTGCGTGGCAAGACGATTACTGAACAAATATAAGTGAGATGAAATTTACGTTGATATTTCTTTTGATCCTGCAGTTCTTATCGGCCTGTAAACCGGAAAAAGAGGTAACTAATACGCAACCGGAGCCGGAGCCTGATACTGAAGAGATCATCTTTAACAATATCTCCGCAACAGATGCACTAAACAGGAGATTGCCTGCATGGGAGGAGGTGGGTGATCTCCGCGAGAAAAAATATGTGGGCCTCTTTTACTGGACCTGGCATACACAACAGTCAGACTATAGTAACCGCACAGCATACGATGTAACTAAAATCCTCAGTGAACATCCCGAAGCAATAGATGATTTTCACCATCCCGCATGGCCGACAGATGCAAACAGTTTCTTCTGGGGAGAACCATTGTATGGATACTATATCAATACAGACAGGTGGGTATTGCGCAAACATGCCGAATTGCTGGCTCTGGCCGGTGTGGATGTCCTCATTTTCGACTGTACCAACGGTAGCTTCACATGGAAAGAGTCCTACATGGCTCTCTGTGAAGTTTTCTCAGAAGCAAGAGCTGAAGGTGTCAACGCACCACAGATTGCTTTTCTTCTTGCCTTCAGCCCTACACAAGGAAGCAAGGTGGCCATTGAGGAGATCTATAGAGATCTCTACAAACCGGGTATCTATAAAGATCTTTTTTTTATGTGGAAGGGTAAACCACTCATCATGGCATACCCGGACAATCTTTCCGATGAGATTAAAAACTATTTCACTTTCCGTCCCGGCCAGCCCGCTTATAATACCGGTCCCTCACGCAATGATCAGTGGGGGTGGCTCGAGATATACCCGCAGCACGGTTATGCCCAGAGAAGTACCGGATATGAGCAGGTGCCGGTGGGTGTTGCACAAAACTGGTCAGCGGAAAGAGGTCTGACAGCGATGAATGCTCCCCACTCCTTCGGCAGAAGCTACACCCAGCATTCGGGAGAGATACAAGGGAGCGACGCCGTAAGTCAGGGACACAACTTCCAGGAACAGTGGGAAAGAGCATTACAACTTGATCCTCAGTTCGTATTTGTAACCGGATGGAACGAATGGATCGCCGGCCGTTATGAGATGTGGCAACAACAGTACAATGCCTTCCCCGATGAGTTCAGTCAGGAAAAAAGCCGTGATATTGAGCCGATGAAAGGTGGTCACGGTGATGCTTACTATTACCAGCTGGCAGCCAATATTCGTCGTTACAAAGGTGTTGGCAGGCTGGAGCAACCCTCGGAAGAGCTCACTGTAACCATTGATGGCGCAATGAATGAATGGGCGGAGGTGAAACCAACCTATGAGACCCCTCGAGGCAATACGCTCCACCGCAATCATCCGGGATGGCGCGGAATACAATTCACCAATACAACCGGGCGGAATGATTTTGTATCTGCACGCGTGGCACGGGACAAGGATAATCTCTATTTTCTCATTGAAACAGCGGAGGAGATTACCTCATCATCAGATACAGGATGGATGTGGCTCTTCATCGATACAGACCGTAACAGGGAAACAGGATGGGAAGGTTACGATTTTTTACTCAACAGAACAAGCCCCTCCGCGACAAAGATCACCGTTGAAAGCAACAGTGGAGGATGGAACTGGGAAAAATGCGGAGATGCATCTTATAAAGTATCAGGGAAACAGATGGAGATCATGATCCCACGGTCCGTTCTAACCCTGGAAAATAGAAAGCTCAATTTTGAATTTAAGTGGGCGGACAACATACAGGAAGCAGGAGAGATCATGGATTTTTATCTTTCTGGTGATGTTGCTCCTGCGGGAAGATTCAATTATATCTATATGGAAAAAAAATGAAAGATAGTTGTCGATAGCAAGAAAAAACAATTCAATCTGAAAAAAACACAGTTACAAATAATAAACAAATTAGATGTGAAACAACAAAAAAAACGCTTCTCTATCCTGTTATGTTCCGCGCTGTTCCTCTTCTCTTCGTGTGAGAGTGAGGTACCGGTAGAAAAGATATTCCTGGATATTGAAATTACAAAACTACCCGGGAGAACCACATTCCAACTTGGAGAAACACCTGTTTTTGACGGAATGGAGGTTTCAGAAGTATATACTGACAGTACGAGAAAACCAAATACAAATTTTGACATCAACTGGTCGGCAGATATATTCAAAAGAGGAACAACCGAAGCTACTGTCTCTGCACGAGGACGCAGTGTAACTTTTGATATCACCTTTGAGGGCGATTTGATTGACACAGGGCTGCCGGTTGTCTATTTAGAGACCGAAAACCAGATCCCGGTCGATTCAAAAGAGAACTATGTCCGTACCACCATGGTGATCAAAGACAAGGGTGAGATAGTCTCTGAGAAGAGTCTGAGAATGAAAGGCCGCGGAAATGCAACCTGGACCTATCCGAAAAAACCATACAAACTCAAGCTGGATGAGAAAGCCAGCATACTGGGAATGGAAGAGGCAAAAGATTGGGTTTTATTGTCAAACTATACCGATAAGACATTGTTGCGCGTTGGTATCTCTCTTGAGCTCAGCAGACTGATGCATTTCCCCTGGACCTCTGACGATCGTTTTGTTGATGTGGTACTCAACGGTGAATATATCGGTAATTACCAGCTTGTGGAGCCCGTAGAACAGGGAAGTAACCGCGTGGATATTCCGGGTACCGGTTACCTGTTTGAAAAAGATGGGTATTACCAGCTCGAACCTAACTACTTCGTCACCTCTATGGGATATGGTTACTCCTTTAAAAATCCTGACCCTGAAGATGATCTTACTACCCAGCAATGGGAGTATATAAAGAACTATATGGATGATTTTGAAGCTGTGCTCACATCAGCTGCATTCAATAATCCGGACAATGGTTATGCTCGTTTTATTGATGTTCCGAGTTTTGTTCGATGGTTTCTTTTTCAGAACATCCTGGCTAATATGGATACCAACCTTTATATGATTAAGAGCGATATGGGGGACTCGAAGGTCGAGATGTGGCCTGTCTGGGATTTTGAATGGTCTGTCGGTATTGGATGGTATGAGGGTGCCAGACCCAGACCTGCCAATTATTATGTATGGAACTCAAATGCTTTCTATTACGATAAGCTTTTGCAGGATCCGGCATTTAAAACAGAGATCAGGGAATTATGGCAATCCATCTCCGTCACAGATCAGATTCTGGAATACATAGATGAAACCACCACACTGCTTGAGAAATCGGTAGAGCTCAATTTTAAACGATGGGATATCATGAACCAGCGAGTGAGTGTGGGAGGTATACCAATGGGTTCATATGAAAAAGAGGTGGAATGTGACCGTCAGTTCTTCATTAATCACATCAACTGGCTGAATGAGGAGATATCAAAATACTAAATCGTGATTCTTAAGACCATCTGTGACGCTGAACAACAGCTGAAGATTATTACAAATAACTGATAAGAACTATAAAAAAGGATGGGCAAATGGGAGATACAATATAAAACATTCAAAATGAATAAAATAGTGCATTATCTATTGCTCTTATCGTTTTTTGCTGCTGTCGTTTTCAACGTTGATGCCCAAAACAAAAACAGAACAGAGCAGGTAAAAATTACAGATAAACTCATCTCTGCACCTTACGGATCGATAAAGATAGAGGGTTACGTGGGTGATAAACTAAATCTATGCATCGATAACAGGGTGATGGCGCAAGAGATTGACAGGCTCATCACTCCTTTCCGGGTCAGGAACGATGAGTCCTGGGGTTTCCGCAGTGAATTTTGGGGTAAATGGTTTACCTCTGCCATGCTCGGCTACGGTTATGCCCCAACAAAACAGCATCGCATGGTGATTGACAAAGCGGTGAATGAACTTAAGCAGACACAATCACCTGATGGGTATATAGGTACTTACCCCGATGAACACCATCTGAAAGACTGGGATATTTGGGGGAGGAAATATGTGCTGCTGGGTCTGCTGGCCTATTACGATCAGACAGGAGATACGGAAATACTCAAAACAGCAGAGCAGGTTGCCGATCATCTGATAATGGAAGCAGGGCCGGAAAGTGGAGTTAACCTGGCCGAAACAGGGTGGATAGGATGGAAAGGTCTTGCATCGAGCTCTGTGCTGGAACCCATTGCGCTCCTCTATCAAAAAACAGGCAAGATAAAATACCTCGATTTTGCCCAACATATTATCCGCCTATGGGAGAGACCCAATAAACTAACTCCCACAGGCATCAGGCTCGTGCAGGAGGCACTTAACCAGACACCGCTGTGGGAAATGAGCGGAGCACCCAAAGCATATGAGATGATGTCCTGTTTTGAGGGATTATGTGAGATGTACCGTATCACGGGCAACGAGGATTATCTCGATGCCTCTCATTCACTGATCAACTCCATCATTCGCGATGAGATTATGCTGGTGGGATCAGGTTCACTGGCTGAAATATGGTGCAATGGCAAAATGCGCCAGAGCAACCCGATGTACCAGGGATTGGAGACATGCGTGACAGTTACCTGGATGAAATTTCTACACCAGATGTTACGCCTGACGGGCGACAGCAAGTATGCCGACCAGCTGGAGATCAGCCTCTACAACGCCTTGATAGCCTCACAGACACCGCAGGGTGAGTGGTGGTCCTATTACACCGGCTTAATGGGTGAACGTGTTCCCAGTCACCTCCAGTTCGCGGATGTAGTGATGAGCTGCTGTGTCGCCAACGGCCCCAGAGCGATGCTGTTAACTCCTTCCTGGGCAGTGATGTCCTCCTCCGATGGTATTGCCCTCAATTTATATGCACCCCTGAACGCCGATCTGGAAACACCGCTCAAGCAGCCGTTCTCCCTGCACATTGACACCAGCTATCCAACAGATGGAGAGGTCATGGCCACTGTGACCATTCCAAAAAAAGAGCGTTTCACCATTAACCTGCGCATACCTTCGTGGAGCAGAACGACGATGATCAAAATCAACGGGAGGATAATCAAAGAGAAGGTGGTTGCGGGCTCTTATGCGGAGCTCGACAGAGAGTGGTCGGATAAGGATCGTATAGAGCTCCTTCTAGACATGACCAGCCACATTGTTGATGCACCCTCAGGTGTGCCGGATGCGGCTATTCAACGGGGACCGATAGTGCTGGCTTTTGATTCACGGCTGGTACCTTTCCGTCACGGGGTTGACAAACCGCCGATGTATCGGTACAAATTTCTAAACAACGGGGATAATACAGTTGATGTGACCCTCGTAAGGCAACCAACGGTAAAAGAAATATGGATGACTTTTCTTGTTCCGCTCGTTGATGAGGCGGGCAAAAGACATGAGCTGCCGATGTGCGATTATGCCTCCGCGGGGAACAGCTGGCAGGAGGGAAATCTCTTCAGGGTGTGGATCCCTCAGCCATTTGACTTTCGCCATCTATACATCAATAATTTAGGATGGTCGGTCAACGTAACAGACAATGCCGCCCGGCCCACTATCCCGGAAATATATAAGAAATAGAGAATGAAAATGAGTACGAATCGCAGGAACTTCTTCAAAACGGTGGGTATAGCTACAGCGGGTCTGGCAACGGGATTGCACTCCGACTTGCTGGGAATGTCGCTTGTTTCTGATCAGAAAAAAGAGAGCGAACCACTCCCCTGGGATCAGGTGACGGATGATCCATCCATCACCATTCAAAGGGTTAAGCCTGTTGATCACGGTGAGGCGCTGATCAATCCCGGAATGGGTTGGGTCACCTATTTCTACTCAAACCTTTATCAAAATTACGGGTCAAAGCTTGAACCATCTGATTCTGTACGCTATTTCCCGGGGATGAACACCGTTTTCCTTCGTATTCCCTGGGCCTTTATTGAGCCGGAAGAGAACAGGTTTGTATGGGAGATACTGGATACACCCGCGCAACGATGGGTGGATAACGGAGGCAAAGTGGCACTATGCATCACGGCGACTGAAAACTGGATGGGTTCAGGAACACCACGGTGGGTTTTTGAGGCGGGAGCTGAGAGTTATGAAGTGGATGGTTACCTGGAACCCAATTATGACGATCCGGTGTTCATCGAGAAAGTGGATCATTTTATCCGTATCCTGGCAGAACGGTATGACGACAATCCCAATGTTGCTTATGTTTTTGTTGGACATTACGGCATGTGGGGTGAAGGACATACAGTGCTGACTACGCCCAAACATGGTCATTCCTGGGGATTTGAAACACAGAAGAGAATGATCGATCTTTATCGTCGTCATTTCAGGAAAACACTCCTCTGCATCTCCGACGATTATGTGGGACATGATCTTAAGGGGGAGCGTTTCCCCATTACAGACTATGCTTTCTCACAAGGTGTCACCATCCATGACGACAGCATCCTTGTACAACCCCCGCCAAACAGCTGGTATCACAGTGAGATGGCCCGGCTTTTCTGGCCTACGCTCCCGGTGATACTTGAACATGAGCACTATGGTGGTTCGCTGCAACGAGGTGCATGGGATGAGGAGCTCCTCATCAAGGCAGTAGAAGATTATCACGCTTCATTCCTCTCCATTCACTGGTGGCCTGATGTTTTTTACGAGGCCAACCGCGATATCATCACACGCATCAACAGACGCATAGGCTATAGGCTGCAGGTTCCCGAAATTAACTGGCCCTCATCTATCCGCAAAGGCGAACCGTTCACGATTCAAAGCAGATGGGCCAATGCCGGTGTCGCTCCCTGTTACGGTGGCGGATATCCCTGCTTCACCCTTAAAGATGAGAAGGGAGGGATCGTCTCTGTACTGACCGACAGCTCCTACAACGTGAAACACCTGCCGGTCACGTCTCCTGATAAGCTGGCAGCACATCCGCTCAAATCAACATTTGTCATTGCCCCGGCATACAGTGATCATAAAGGGGTCTTCTCCAGGAGATGCGATCCCGGGAGCTACGATTTGTTTATCTCCGTGGGCAAGCAAGACGGTACACCTGTTTATGAACTGCCCTATAACGAGGACGATGGGCACAAACGCTA
>JADMKJ010000132.1 GCA_015478855.1 Proteiniphilum sp. | reverse complement strand
CGTCCCCGCTTTTTTTGGATAGATATTGATGAAATTGTGGGTGAATGAAATGATCATGGGTGCAGGTCACTCCAGCTAAATTTATTGATTAATGGAAAATATTCAGACAACTGAGAAAAAAGGTTTTATAGGGTTTATCGAAAGAGGAGGTAATGCACTGCCGCATCCTGCCATACTATTCGCATCATTTGCACTGATAACCCTGGTTGTATCCGGCATCGGGTCATGGCTCGGATGGTCCGGCCTGCATCCGGGAACAGGAGAGAGTGTGGATGTGGTGAACCTGCTCTCACGAGAAGGGTTGCACCGTATCCTGCTGGAGATGATTGACAGTTATACCGGTTTCGCCCCGCTGGGTATCGTGATGGTAGCGTTGCTGGGTATCGGCGTGGCTGAGAGCAGCGGGTTGATCACCACCGGTGTAAAAGCCCTGCTGGTAAAGGCTCCCCGTAACATCATCACCCTGATGGTGGTCTTTACCGGTGTATTGTCGAACATGGCATCCGATATCGGCTATATCCTGATCATCCCATTGGCCGGTACCATCTTCCACTCACTGGGAAGACATCCCATCGCAGGTATGGCAGCAGCCTTTGCCGGTGTGAGCGGTGGCTTCAGCGCCAATCTGCTGATCGGCACCATCGACCCGTTGCTTGCAGGACTCTCCACCGAGGCGGCCAATATCCTCGATCCGGATTACTACGTGATGCCTACGGCGAACTACTATTTCATGGCTGTCTCCACCTTTCTCATCACTTTCCTGGGTGCATGGGTGACCAACAGGTGGGTGGAGCCGGGTCTGGGTAAATACAAGGGAGAGGTGACCCCGGAGGAGATCATGCCACTGACGAATATCGAAAGGAAGGGGCTTCGAAATACCGGCATCGCAGCGCTTGTCTGGGGAGTGATGATCATGGCGGGTATCCTGCCGGAGAACGGTTTGTTGAGGGGTGCCGACGGTACCATCCTCCACTCGCCGCTGCTGAAAGGGTTTATCGCTTTTCTCTTCCTGACTGCTTCCTCGCTGGGAGTTGTCTATGGCTACACCGTGGGTACCTTCAGGAAATCCAGTGATGTGATCGACGGGATGAGTAACAGCTTCAAGTCGCTGGTATCCTTTCTGGTGCTTGTCTTCTTCGCGGCTCAGTTCGTCGCCTGGTTCCAGTGGAGCAACCTGGGTGTGTTGCTGGCCATCAACGGTGCGGAGCTACTGCAGAGCTTCAATATCGGTCTGATACCGCTGGTGATTATCTTCATCATCTTCTCCGGATTCATCAACCTCTTTATGGGGAGTGCCTCGGCTAAATGGGCCATCATGGGACCGATCTTCATCCCCATCTTCATGCTACTGGGTTACTCTCCCGAACTATCACAGGCGGTTTACAGGGTAGGGGACAGCGTGACCAATATCATCTCTCCCATGATGAGCTTCTTCGCGCTGATCATTGTCTACTTCCAGAAGTATCAGAAGAATGCCGGCTTTGGTACAATCATGGCCAATATGCTGCCATACTCCATCGCCTTTTTCATTGGCTGGGTGCTGTTGCTGATTGTATGGATACTCTTCAGTCTTCCGTTAGGACCGGAAGCGTCACTCTATTACAGCCCGGGCTAGAGAGAATGTCTCACTGTTAAAAAGGATGCTACGCAGATGAACTGTGACGATTATACCGCTTTCAGTTAAGGATACTGTTGTGTGTTGGTTGTTTTATGAAAATACCCCGTCTGATCGGAGACAAAATGCATGTCGACTTGCGGGAAGGGAATCGTGATGTTGTTTTCAGTAAACTTCTGAAGGATGATCTTTCTGATGTCCGATTTCACACTCTCAATTCTGAAAACATTGTCGCTGAAGAACAACAAATCAAAATCGAGGGACGAGCTGCCAAAATCGACAAAACGTGCGATAATGGAGGATTTGTCGGTTATATCCTTATGCTCCAGTGCGCTCTCCTTCAATACTTTTATCACCAGATCGACGTCACTTCCATAAGAGACGCCTATTCTGATCTTAAACCTTGTTCTCTTTTGCTGATGACTCCAGTTGATCACCTTGTTGGAGGTGATCAGTGAGTTGGGGATGATGATGACGATCTCGTCTCTGTTGATCGCTTTTGATGTGCGTAAGCCTATTCGCTCTATCCTCATCACATCGTCATCCAGTTCCAGGATATCACCCACCCTGATCGATCCTTCAAAAAGTAAGATGATACCTGACACAAAATTGTTGAAAGTAGCCTGTAAACCAAGTCCGACACCCACCAGCAGTGCTGCTGACCCGGCAAGGACCACGTTCAGTTTTACCCCCAGTGTTTCCAGGATCAAAAGAACGGATATGATCCTGATCAGGTACTTGATTATCTGAAAAAAAGAGAATAGATTTCCCCTGTCATACCTGCTCTCAAAATGCTGGCGGAACAGCAGCTTTTTGATCACCAATATCACCAGCATCGTGATCAGTACCGTCAACACTACGGTGATTATTTTACTGTTGGTGAATGAATATTCGCCGATGCGAAAGATCTCAATTCAATAAACGCTTTTAACTTTTCCATTTTACTTACATTTAAGCAATTTGCGGAAACAGAGACGCAATACTTCCTGTCACATTCATGAAGAACAAGGGACCATTTGTGAACGAGAGTGTAATTCGTACAGAATGCCTGTTGGATACAAATTTAATTAAATATTTAAAAACTGAAATAGATTACTGCCTTTAAGAGAAAGGAACATTTATTTGTTTGTTCAATCCATGCTTTTTTGAAGATGTGTCTTCATAAATCCTTTTGCCTGTTCGGCGAGGGTATATACCACCGGGAGTACAACTAGTGTGAGCAGCATCGAACTGGTCATGCCACCGATGATGACCCATTCCAGAGAAGACGGATATCTTTTCTCTCCGGTGATAGGTTGACATTTCCCATTTTCCATCATTTTCACTATCTTTGTGCCCTCATT
>JADMKJ010000131.1 GCA_015478855.1 Proteiniphilum sp. | reverse complement strand
GAAAAGAGAATGGAGATACATTTTCCGGTTAGGGTTAATTTATATACTTTTGCATTTCTCCCGTGTGAACTCACAGAACCGGTTCCTGAGAAGAGATAAACCAAATAATATTGGGGTAGATACAGCTAAAGATGAGACCTATAAATGTTTTGTGTGGACCCATTGACCCCGGGAGCGTAAAAAGATAAATACAGATGTCAGAGATCTCTTCAGCTGCATTTGCAGATTCGAAACCCCATTACCGCATCCTGGACGGTTTGCGCGGCGTGGCAGCCATCATCGTGATAGGATACCATATCTTCGAGGCGTTTGCTACCAGCCCCTACGACCAGCACTTCAACCACGGCTACATGGCGGTGGATTTTTTCTTTATCCTCTCAGGGTTCGTGATCGGCTATGCCTATGACGACCGGTGGGGAAAGAGGATGACGATGAAGGATTTCTTCCGTCGGCGGCTGATACGCCTGCAGCCGATGGTGATCATGGGTGCGCTGCTGGGAACAATCATTTTCCTCATCGCCGGCAGGGAGATGTGGGACGGCAGGGTGGCACCGCTCACGATGGTGATGCTGGCACTGCTGCTGCATATGTTCCTGATCCCCGCGCTGCCGGGTGCGGGGGCCGAGGTGCGGGGCAACGGTGAGATGTTCCCGCTGAACGGGCCGAGCTGGTCGCTCTTCTTCGAATATATCGGTAACATCCTCTATGCACTGTTCCTGCGACGCCTCTCCACCAGGGCGCTGAAGGTGCTGGTCGCCCTGGCGGGGGCGGGACTGGCCACCTATGCCATCGGCAGCTTCTCCGGCTACGGACACCTGGGCGTGGGATGGTCGCTGGGAGGTACCAACCTGCAGGGCGGCTTCCTGCGACTGCTCTTCGCCTTCTCGGCGGGACTGCTGATGTCGCGCATCTTCAAGCCATGGCGCATCAGGGGTGCCTTCTGGATCAGCAGCCTGGCGATCATCGTCCTGCTCTCGATGCCTTACATCGGCGACAGCGGGACCCACTGGATGAACGGCCTCTACGACGCTGTCTGCACCATCATCATCTTCCCGATACTTGTATGGATAGGTGCTTCGGGAGTGACGACCGACAGGACGACCACCCGCGCCTGCAAATTCCTGGGGGATATCTCCTACCCGCTCTACATGGTGCACTACCCCTTCATGTACCTCTTCTACGCATGGGTATGGAAGAATGAGCTCACCTTCGCGCAGACATGGCCGGTGGCGCTGGTGCTGCTCTTCGGCAACATCCTGCTGGCATGGCTCACCCTGAAGTTCTACGACGAGCCGCTGCGAAGGGTTCTCTCGAAACGGTTTGCTTCTAAGATCAAATAGTCCCCGGGAAATGTGTCACAACGACCAGTACAACGCTCGGGAAATTTCAAATTGAGTAAGGTAAGCGTCTTCGTATCCTTCATTATTTGCATTCAGATATGAACAGACTTGGTAAAGCTTTCAGTACCTCTTTCCGAACATTAAAAATCAAAACATTCGGAAAACTCTTCGTGTCACAAACGGCAAGTCTTTTAGGAGACGCTTTTACGTGGCTGGGACTGGCACTGTTATCATATGAGCTCAGTGCGGAGCGTTCTGCCGCAATATTGGCATCGGCACTTACACTGCGTGTGACGGCATATATTATTTTCTCTCCGTTTGCCGGTGTAATTTCAGAACGTTTCGAAAGGAAAAAGATTCTGTGGATGACACAGGGTTTCAGGGTAGTCACTTTATTTTTATTGCCTTTTGTAATTGTCGAATGGCAATTATTTACACTAATTTTTCTATTGAATGTTGCGGCGGCATTTTTCACGCCTACATACCGTGCCATTATTCCGCAGATTGTCCCAAAGGAGGAGTATCGGGAAGCAAACGGTATTTCCATGGCTACCTTTCAGCTTTTAAGTGTTTTTGGGCCGGCTCTGGCGGGTGTTTTTGCCGTTTGGTTAGGTGCAAAACAATTATTTCTTGTCAGTGGAATCATGCTGCTGATAAGCATCGTCATTATCATATCTATCCCTGCCAATGAGCTGCAAAAAGGCATACGCATCACGAAAGCAAGCTTCAGGGACGGGTGGAAAAGCGTAGGTAAGGGAGTTAGTTCGTTATTCGGCAACCGGATTTTACGCTTTGCGTTGAGTATGGAATTCGTTTCGGCCATTGCCGGTGCTCTGGTATTGGTAAATACAGTCTCTCTGGTGAAGTCTTCCATGCAACAGGATGATGCCGGCTACGGGCTTATAATGGCCTTATTCGGAGTGGGTGCTGCCATTACTGCATTCGTGATCGGCAGTCTTGATAAAAGCAAAACCCGAGCATTATCACTTATCGGTGGTGCGATACTCATTGGGATAGCCGTGAGTTTTGCAAACTTTATTTCATTTAACGGATTGTTGTTCTTTTGGGTACTGGCAGGTATAGGACAAACGCTGGCCGACATGCCGTCTGAAACGCTTATTGGGGAGAATATCCCCGGCGAAGATCAGGGTAAGGTTTATGGCTCACATTTTGCTTTTTCGCATTTGTGGTGGTTTATTGCCTATCCTTTTGCCGGATTTTTAGGAATCTCCTTCCCGGATCATTCATTCCTCTATGGTGGTTTGATTTCGATTTTTTTGGCAATAATGGCAATAGTCGTTTTTAAACCTTCTCTGAAATGAAACCAACCACGCTGAATTGGATCCCAAATGTAGTACCGGGTAATACCGGTTCTTCAGCAAAACCTTTGCTTGCATCTCTTTCACGGTTCATTATTGCGGAAAAACGGGCTGGTTCACCCCTATTGTCCATGCTATCTCCGACTGATTATGGGGAATGGCATGCATCAATCTTTTTCAACAATGGCTGGGGAAGTGGCTGAATGTGGTATCTACAAAGAAAAAGCCCGCTGTTTAAGCGAGCTTCTTGCGGTATGGACGGGACTCGAACCCGCGACCCCCTGCGTGACAGGCAGGTATTC
>JADMKJ010000130.1 GCA_015478855.1 Proteiniphilum sp. | reverse complement strand
GCTGTTCATCCACAGATCACATGCGTGCCGCCTGTGATGCTAAGCCCCACTGCCATCTTTGTGCCTCTAACAACCTCGCCCACTCCCATGCCCCCGTAGGCTGCAAGTTTCTTCGCCCCTTTCATGTCTCCCCCTCCAGCGAAGACGTCGGCCTCAGCTCTAAAGAGCTTGTCAGCAAAACCTCTCTCCCCTATACTCCCCCGTGTCTCTCCGTCCCCTGTCGACCCCGCCAATTCCCTCAGGCCGTACTCCATGGTCGCCTCGGCCCATGATGAGCTACATTCGGAGCTGCAGGACGTCAAGACGGAGCTTCGGACGGCCCGGGCGACGATTGCGGAGCTCTCCGCGACTGTCGTAAGTCAGACCCTTCTAAATCAGACTATCTCGGCACAATCATCCATGTTTAGAGACCTGGTCGAATGTATGGCCCTCTTTCTTGACCCACCTGGCAACGCACGGGAAAAGAAAAAGCATTTAGACCTCCTGCGAGCGAGACTAGTTACCCTCAAGTCTTCTCTCAGTCCAAGCGCTGGGGCCGGCTCTAGCCCAGTCGTAGATCCGGGCTCGGGCCTAGTCAGTGCGGACCACTCCGGGCTTAGCCTGACTCCCCACCCCTCGTCGCCCAACCCAGATGAACAATAATGGACCCTCACTGTTTATTTTGGAACACCAACTCTTTCAATGCTGGACGTCATGCCCAGCTTGAACTTTACGTCAATGACCACAAACCACTCATAGTCGGACTATGCGAGACCAAACACACACCTGATGACTCTGGCTCTCTCCCGCCTAGTCTGGCCTTAGCTGGTTACAGTGCCCTCTCGAAGCCAGGCCCCTCACCCGCCTCAGGAGGCCTTGTACTTTATTTACGTAGTTCCCTCATTTCCCGTCGGCTGCCTCTGCTAGAGTCATCCATACATACACTGGTTGCCGAGGTGCGCCTTCCTCCTCTCAATGAGCCCATCATTATTTGTCTTGTTTATCGCCGGGACACTGACCAGAACCCCGGCTGGAACGATATAGTACAAACTATGTCCCCCATTACATTATCACCTCAACCATGTTTATTCCTTGGTGATTTCAACGCCAAACATGTGAGCTGGGGAGGCCGAGCTGCCTCCACTAACCAATATGGTGATAACCTCTTCGATTTATGTATCAATAGTAACCTACATGTATTAAATTCATCCCTCGCACGCGGTGTCTTCACTCATATATCCCCTCCTAGTGTACTGGACCTTGCCATTACTTCCCACCCCCATCTGTTCAGTACATTGACTCCTGTGGATATCGGCCTGCTATCATCCGACCATCGCGCTATCAGGCTCTCTCTCAGTCAGTTCGACAATATGCATGCTCAACGCCCCCCTTCGTGGGTCTTTCCCAAGGTTGACTGGACCATGTTTAGGACCCTCTTAGATGAACAGTACCCTGCTCAGCTAGACGCTCTCCTCAGACAGCCTGCCCCCCTTGCTGATGCTGACCCCCAACCTTTCATTGACTCTGCTGTTAGCAGACTATCTGATATTGTGCTCCTGGCTGCGAAGCTGTCCATTCCTCAGACTTCACTTGAACCTAGCAAGAAACCCTGGTGGCATTTCAATAGGCTTGAACTTACTACAGCTCACAGAGCTCATGCTAGGGCTAAGCGTGTGTACCAGAGGCGCAAGGATGAGCGTGCTCGCGAGACATTACATACCACCCAACTAGAGTTCACCTCGGCAGTCTCCCTGGCCAAACAGCTTTATTCAGACAGTATCGCAAATAGCCTCATAGACCCTGCAACCGGTGCGGTTCGTTGGGGTCTATATACCAGGAGAAAGCGCGGCTCCAGTAGCCACCTTAGTGCGGTATCTTCCCCCTCTGGTATGCTCCCCGTTGATAAGCATGAATCCCTTAACAACCTTGCACAACACTTTGCAAACACTTGCACCCTCCCGCCAGACCTTGATGACTCCCCCGAGCACGATGCCGATATCCTGAGTCAGATCAACTCGCCTGAGGTCACAAACACGACATGTCCAACCACGGACTCTTCTTTCACAGTGAAGGAGGTTAAGGCAGCTTGTGCTGCTGTCCGTCTAAGTAACTCGTCTGGCCCTGACCTTATCAGCCCCCACTTCCTCCGACATCTACCTGACTCTGGTATCGAATTGCTTACTGCGGTCCTGAACTTGTCCTGGTCTCTTGGTACCGTACCCACCATATGGCGCCGTGCTTCAGTCATACCCCTGCCAAAGAGCGGCTGTGATCCTACCCTGCTCGACTCGTACCGCCCTATATCCTTGACCTCACACATATGCAAACTGTTTGAGCGTCTCATCCTCAAACGTCTCCGGAGGCTTGTGTCTGATCGTGATATTCTCTACCCACTTCAAGCTGGCTTCCGTGCTCAATATAGCTGCTCTGACCTGTTGTACCAACTTCATGCTGCTGTTCGCCACGCTTTCGATGGCTCACGTCCGCTTGCCGCCTGTTTCCTGGATATGTCCAAAGCTTTTGATCGTGTTTGGCACCCTGGCCTCTTGTTTAAGTTACATCGTTCCGGTATTCGTGGTCATGCTTGGCGTTGGATTCGTTCGTTCTTATCTTCTCGGTCAATCGCCGTTTCAGATAGTACCTCTTCATCTGATTGGTTTCCTACTTCTGCTGGTGTGCCGCAAGGCTCAGTGCTGAGTCCGTTTTTGTTTTTGATTTTTATCAATGATTTGGCTGAGTGTGCTCGTGATGACCCACGTGTCGGTGCACCTCGCGGTGTACTGGGCAAAGTCAATGTTTTTCTAGCTATGTTTGCTGATGATGTGGTTTTGTGGCCTCTTGCGGCTGACCTTGGTGTTGGCGTCCGTGCCCTTAACCGTACTCTCGCTCGCGCTCACATCTGGGCTCGTACGTGGAAGGCTAGCTTCAACGTGAAGAAGTCTGTTGGTATGTTGTTCTCCAACGCCCACCTACCTCCCCCTCCTCCTAGTCTCTTTCTCGG
>JADMKJ010000129.1 GCA_015478855.1 Proteiniphilum sp. | reverse complement strand
CTGAAACTGAACAACGGAATGGAGATGCCACGGCTGGGTATAGGCACTTTTGCTATCTCATACGAAGCGGCCAAAGAG
The DNA here is from genome assembly GCA_015478855.1 of Proteiniphilum sp. Taxonomy (GTDB): domain Bacteria; phylum Bacteroidota; class Bacteroidia; order Bacteroidales; family Dysgonomonadaceae; genus Proteiniphilum. Next base: position 2,903 of record JADMKJ010000129.1, on the reverse strand, counting down.
GCTTGTCTGGAGGCATTCAGAAATGGCTTTCGACATGTGGATTGCGCCACCGCCTATCGTGTAGAGGGTGCTGTGGGCGAAGCCATGAAGGAAAGCGGTATTCCTCGTGAGGAATTTTTTATTGCCAGCAAGTTATGGGTTTCCGACTATAAGGATGGTAAAACATTGGAATCGATTGATAAAATTCTGGAACGCTTTCAGACCGATTATATCGACTTGCTTTATATCCATCAGCCTATTGGCGATTACATCGATGCCTGGAAGGAGATGGAAAAGGCCGTTGCATCAGGGAAGGTGCGTGCGTTGGGAATCAGTAATTTTGACGCCAGCAAAGAACGCTTCCATGCCATTGTCGATCACATGAAGATCAAACCTGTGGCGTTGCAGATCGAATGTCACCCCTATGCGCAGCGAAACGACATCCGTGAATGGGTAAAACCTTATGACATCATCATTGAGTGTTGGTACCCTCTGGGACATGGTGATGAGGGTCTTTTGTCAGATCCGGTGATCAAAAAAATTGCCGATGCGCATGATAAAAGTATTGCCCAGGTTATACTCCGATGGCATATACAGGAGGGTTTCTCCGTCATTCCTGGCGCAACCAATCCTGTTCATATCAAGGAAAACATCTCTATTTTCGACTTTACGCTAAGCGATGAAGAGATGACGACAATGCGCTCGCTGAACAAGGACAAACGCTTCTTCAATGTGACGCTGGAACAGCTTGACAGTTGGGCTAACAGATAAAATGATGGATATTAAAAAAATAGGTGCAGTTTTTTTTGTTTGTGTAGTTGCTTTTTCATTACACGCACAACAGGCAAATGATCAGGCTGAAATTGAAGGACCCGTCATAAAAACATCTGCTGGACAAATTCAGGGAGCAACTATCGATGATGTATCGATATTTAAAGGCATACCCTACGCCGCACCACCTATTAATGAATATCGGTGGCGGCCGCCACAGCCTGTAATCCCCTGGGAAGGAGTACGGGATGCCCTGGCTTTTGGACCTGACTGCGCACAAGGCGGATGGGGTACTGCTCCAGGAACCATCAGGGAAGGGACATCAGAAGATTGTCTCTACCTCAATCTATGGGTTCCGAGAGGTGCCAAACCGCAAAGCAAATATCCGGTGATGGTCTGGATCCATGGTGGCGCTTTTGTGGGCGGCAGTGGCGCAGGAGCTGTCACGGCTGGTGACGCGTTTGCCAAACAGGGTGTCATCCTGATGACCTTCAACTACAGGCTGGGACGTCTCGGGCACTTTGCCTTTCCTGCTTTATCCAGGGAGCATCCCGATGAGCCAAAAGGAAGCTACGCTTTTATGGACATGATTGCTGCTCTTGAGTGGGTACAGGAAAATATCACTGCTTTTGGTGGTGACCCGGACAATGTTACCATTTTTGGTCAATCAGCTGGTGGAGTTGCGGTGCACTCACTGCTTACGATCCCACAGGCAAAGGGTCTTTTCCACAAGGCTATCAGTCATTCCGGCGGCAGCAGGGATGGCGTGCTCACTGGCAGACCGATTAACAGGGAAAACGCTGATCCCTTGTATCCTGTCTCAGCTGAAACCATCGGAGTCAATTTCGCCCGTAAGCAGGGCATTGAGGGTACAGATAAAGATGCTCTGGCACAATTACGTGCCCTGAGTGTTGCGGAGATTGTGGACGGCGGTCAGGAAAATGATGGTGAGGGGGGACCCCGGATTTATTCCGGCCCTATTCTTGATGGCAAACTTGTTGTGGAATCGGCTGAGAGCGCCTATAAAGCCGGCAGGCAGCTAAACGTTCCACTCATCATCGGGAGTTGCAGTGCCGAAATCGGCGGGAATTTTGTCAATTCCGCCAATTCGAAAGAAGCACTTTTTGCCCTGTTCGGTAAACTGGAGGAGAATGCAAAAGCAGCTTATGACCCGGAGGGAAACAAAGAGCTTGCAGAGATAGTCACCCTGTTTAATACCGATTGGGTATGGGCTGAACCGGCCCGTTTTGCGGCAAGGATCTTTGCCGCAAACAATACACCGGCTTATATCTTCCATTTCGGTTATGTTCCCAACAACCGGCGGGAATGGATGCCATATGGAGCCGGACACGGGGCTGAGATCGCCTACGTCTTTCACAATATCAACGCTCGCCGGGGTGATGCTGAAACCACAACAACAGATGAAGAGGTAGCCCATATCCTGAACACATACTGGGCTAATTTTGCCAAATCGGGTAACCCGAATGGTGAAGGTTTGCCTGTATGGCCCGGATACAATACCGAGAAGGAAGAGATCCTGGATATCCAACCGGATGGTCAAATTATTGGCAAAAGTGATCCCCGAAAACAAAGGCTGGATGTGATTGAAAAAGCAACCGAATGCAGGACTCGTATTCAGTCGAGAGGAGGTATCTGAACATGGCCTGATAAGTAAAAACTATGTTTAATAATTTCATGATAATTAGCATAAATAGCAAGAAAATGAGAGAGAAAATGATTCGTATATTCACCGTTTTGATGATTGTTTTTTGTGTGTTTGGAAATTTGAATGCCCAAGATTCAGCAGGTGAAAAGGATGTGTTGAGCCTAAAACAAAAAAGCCTGATTCCGATTGCAGCTTACACTGCAATCGGAGATTTGAATCAGCTAAAAACAGCACTCTACGAAGGGCTGGATGCCGGATTAACGGTGAATGAGGTGAAAGAAGCGATGGTTCATCTCTATGCATACAGTGGATTTCCCCGCAGCATCAGAGGATTACAAACACTCATGGAGGTGATCAAAGAGCGCGAAGCAAAGGGGATAACCGATGAAGCGGGTAACGATGCTTCAATCATCATTGACGAGAGGAGCAAGTATGAGCGTGGTAAGGAAATACTGGAAGCCTTGACCGGAGTCCCGCAATCTGATAC
>JADMKJ010000128.1 GCA_015478855.1 Proteiniphilum sp. | reverse complement strand
TGCTCTTTTAGTGAATATTCGCGTTAAGTTAAATGAGCAGAGCCAAGCTTGCTTGAGCTTTGCCATAGCGAGCGAATATCTAACTTTAGTGAACGAGGGCAATCATGGGTCACAAAACATTGTCAGTCGAGAATTTAGCCGTATACGGAGCATACGAAAGTTGAATTAAATATTACGACTGTTCGAACAGTAGTTTCAGGCTCTGCATGATCAGGTTCTTCTCCGCGTTCTCACGCATTATCATCAGCACTGTATCGTGGCCGGCGATGGTGCCCATGACGCCATGGATGCTGCTGGCATCGATATCCGAGGCGATACCCTTCGCATAGCCTGCCGGCACCTTGATCACCGCCATCTGTCCCGAGAAATCGATGTTGAGCAGCCCGTGACGGACGAAGGAGGTCATGATGCCGTGTCGCTCTTTCCTGGCCTGCGGCAGCTGCACCCCCGGCAGCCGGTAGAGATAATTGCCTGCACTGTCGGGTGTCTTGGCGATCTTCATCTCCCTGAAATCGCGCGAGAGAGTAGCCTGTGTAAGCTCAAACCCCTCCTCCGAGAGGCGCTGCAGAAGGAACTCCTGGCTGTCTACCGTCGCATTGCCGAGGATCCTGGCGATTGCCTCCTGCCTCTCCTGCTTGCCTCTCTTTTCAGTCATCTCTCTTATTTACCGCCGAAGTTGAACACCACCGGTATGGGTGCCGGCACCGTCACCAGCGTTCCGCCCACCAGAAATTTGGGCCATAGCTTCACTGACACGGAGGTCTTGTTAGGTGTGATGCCCAGGAAGGCACTCATCTCGCTGGTTACGCGCTGTTGCGAGTAGCGGTTCATCAGGCTCTTCAGGTCTACGCTGATGGGCACAGCCACCACCGTGGTCTCACCCGGCTCAATGCGGATGGGTATATCCATCTTCCCCTCCACGAACTCCATCTCATTGATCTGGATGGCATAATCGAGCGCATCGAGGAAAGCGGCGGTGGTGTTCGGGTTGGTGACATCCATGTTGAGCGTCATGCTGAAAGGGATTGTTTGCATCGACGAGCCCCCGGCGAGGATGGTGGAGATGGTGGCCAGGCTGGAGAGTGAGATGCCCGAAGCATTGCCCAGGTTCATACCTGCCAGCTGTATGTTGTTGAGCGAATTATATCGATACTCACTCTGTGAAAGCTGATATGCACCTCCGATTTTGTTCATCACATCACAGCCAGTCATCAGAACCACCGCACTGAGGATTAAAATAATTTTCTTCATATGTTTTTGATTTTTATTATTTGATCGTTACCATCGTCGCTCCATACCCATACTCCTGAAAAGAGGCGTCCTGGTAAAAACATTTAGGGTATTTCTTCTTCAGTTCTTTCAGGAGAGTGCTCTTGAGTACGCCGTCACCTTTACCGTGTATAAACACGATTTTCCTGTTTTTATTGTTGCTATTTTCGTTCATCACCTCGTTGAACCTGTTCATCTGGTACTCCAGCACATCGGCATTGTTCATGCCCGCGGTGGTGTCGAGGAGCTGTTCGATGTGCAGGTCCACCTCGAGGATGGGGTTCTTCTCTTTTTTCTCAATACGCTGAATGCGGGGACGTCTCTCCGTCGCCGTCTTCTCCTTCATGGCACGCTCCATGTCACCTGCTGTCACCAGCAGCTCCCTCTCGGGCAGATCATCACGCATGATGTAGTATACCAGCGCATCCTCGTCGAAGTAGTCGTTCTCACGGAAGCTGTGCAGCTTGTAGAACTTCACCGTGTCGATGCGCAGCTCCACCGAGCAGGGGTTCTTGAACCTGTATGGTTTCTTATGCTTGAAGGCGATAAACTGCACACACACCTTCTCCAGTTCATTGAGCATCGTCTTGTCGAACTCCTCGAGGAAGATCTTGGTGTTGGGTTCCACCGTCCCGCTGTAGCGACTTCTCCATGTGTTGTTCTCGCGGCTCATATAGTTGAAGAAGAGCCAGTAGTTGCTGTCGTTCACGAAGTAACATTCATAGTTGGTGGAGGAGAGTGTCTTCACGTCTGCAGGCAGATATACCAGGCAGGCGGTGATCTGCTCCCCCTCACGGGTCTCTTCGGTTGCTTCACTCTCCACCACCTTCGAAACTGGCTTGTCGTCACTCTTTTTCTCAGCGACCACCACCTCTTTTTCAGGCAGCTGTCCCATCATCTCATTTCCTGCAGCCTCTACCACCACACACTCAGTGATAAGGACCGGCACATCGAACCCGTTCTCATCCTCTATGATCACGAGCTGCTTGTTGAGATAGCCTTTCACTGTTCCGCCGCCCACAGAGCTGAGGAATCGTACTTTGTCGCCTACCGATAATTTATTCATTCTTCTATTCTCCCTGCTGTTTTTTTTGTTACCTGTTACAAAGATGACTAATTTTGCAGAATAAAAGCATTAATAATCACGAAAAATCGTTTTGGCAATAATAATAAAATGAAAAAAGAGGAGATCTCTCACCTTCAAATATCCCGGTTCCATTATCATCTCCCCGAGGAGAAAATAGCCCGTTATCCTCTTCTGCAGAGAGATACTTCCCGGCTGCTGCTCTACGGTGAGGATGGAATATCCACTGACTCTTTCAGCAACCTGCCTGAGCTGCTTCCCGGAGGGAGCCTGCTGCTGTTCAACAACACCAGGGTGATCCATGCACGGCTGCTCTTCCGCAAGGATACAGGTGCCCATATTGAGATCTTCTGCCTCTCTCCCTCACAGCCGGCTGACTATGCTGTCAGCTTTCAGCAGCGCTCCACCTGCTCCTGGAGCTGCATGATCGGCAATGCCAAACGGTGGAAGGAGGAGCCGCTTCAGATGGAGATCATGGTGAAGGAGGGCGTCGTGAGGCTGAAAGCAGAGAAGATAGCAGTGGCGGAGAAGGAGGTGGTGGTACGCTTCTCCTGGGACAATGACAGCTTCACCTTCTCCGAGCTGCTGGAGATCGCCGGTGAGCTGCCCATCCCTCCATACCTGAACCGCCCCACGGAGGCAAAGGACGATGAGACCTACCAGACGGTCTACTCCCGCATAGAGGGCTCCGTGGCAGCACCCACGGCGGGTCTGCACTTCACCCCCGCAGTAATGGAGCGCCTCCGCCATAAAGGAGTCCGCACCGCTGAGGTGACGCTTCATGTGGGAGCGGGCACCTTCAAGCCGGTGAAGACGGAGACCATCGCTGAACATGATATGCATACCGAGTTCATCTCTGTGCCGAAGGAGACCATTGAGGTGCTGCTCCACAACAGGGGGAAGCTGATCGTGGTGGGGACCACCTCGCTGCGCACCGTGGAGAGCCTCTACTATATAGGCAGGAAGCTGCACCATAATCCCGGCGCATTGCCGCATGAGCTCACCGTACAGCAGTGGGAGCCCTACGACGGTGCGCAGGAGATCACCCCGCAGGAGGCGCTGCAAAATATCCTCACCTACCTGGAAGAGAGGGGCGAGGAACGGCTGTTGGCTGCCACGCAGATCATCATCGTGCCGGGTTACAGTTTTCACTTTCCCGATGCCCTCCTCACCAACTTCCACCAGCCGCAGAGCACCCTGCTGCTGCTTATCTCCGCCTTCGTGGGTGAGACGTGGCGGATGATCTACGACTACGCGCTGAGCAACAATTACCGTTTTCTGAGCTACGGCGACAGCTCCTTATTATGGAAAAAGCCCAAATAACCTTATATTTTGGTTAAAAAGAGCGCTGATACAAGCCCTCTTAGCCTTTTTTTTTGTAATATTGCAACGTTAAAAAAGTCATGGTCATTCACCTGTTCACTTAGATTGAGTTGGTAAAAAAAATTGCCCGCATATTCGCAATAGTGATTGTTAGTATCATATTAATCAATATCATACTATACATCACCTTAAGCATCCCTGCCATTCAAAAGAAGGCTGCCGATATAGCCGTGGATAAACTAAAACCCATCATCGGCACCGAGCTCACGCTCGATGGTATCCGCATACGTCTCTTCAACACGGTAGAGCTGAAAGGGCTCTATGTGGAAGATCTGCAGCAGGATACATTGCTCTATGTGGAGAGGATCGCCGTCCGCATACATGCGCTGGAGCTGCTCAAGAACAGGATCTCCGTGCAGAAGGCAGGACTGGAGAACTTCGTCGCCAACGTCCACCGTGCCACGCCCGATGATCCCTTTAACTTTCAGTTTATCATCGATGCCTTCGCCACGGAAAAAGATACTACGGTGGTGAAGGAGAGCAAGTGGCGCATCACGGCACATGATGTGATACTCAAGAATGGCACGCTCCGCTACAACATCCTCTCTGCCCCCCCCACACCGGGGCAGTTCAACATGAACCACCTGGAGGTACACAACTTCAACTTCAGGGGAGAGGTTGACTTCATCAACATGGAGGATATGAAGGCCGATATCGGTCTGCTGAGTTTCCATGAGATGAACGCCGGGCTTGTGCTTTACGACCTGAAAGCGTTGGCTTATGCCAACGGACCTGAGATCAGAAGCAATAAGGTGAGTATGAAGTTGAATCATACCGACATTGAGGTGTCCGACGCTCTTTTCAACAGGGAGACGAAAGCGTTCAACCTCAGGGCCGTGAGCGAACTGACCGACCCGGGGGATATCGCCATCTTCACATCCCGCTTCGCTCATCTCGATAAACCCCTCTCCTTCACTGTCGATGCCGAAGGGGAGCTGCCGCAGGCCACCCTGCGTGGTCTGCAGCTCCAATATGGCTCCGACACCCGTATCGATGCCACAGGGACTATATCGGACTTCAAGGATTTCAACAACAGCAAGCTGGATATCAACCTGCGCAACCTCTCCGTCTCGCAGGATGACCTGCAGGCACTGATCCGCACGGGGGCAGTGAGCTACACCTCCCCGGAGCAGCTGCTGGCACTGGGCGATCTCGATCTGCGGCTGCAGGCACGTGGCCGGCTGAGCAGCTTCCGTTACGACGGGATAATCAACACTGAGCAGGGCGATGTGATGCTGAATGGCACGGGACGTATCACCAACCAGTTTAAGCAGATGCGCTTCGAGGGGCCGGTGAGAGTCAATGATGTACAGCTGGCCAATATCCTGGGTGAGGGTCCCGGACTGGGTAACGCCACCATGTACACCGATGCTGCTGTCTCCATCAGCAACTCCACCGTCACCGTGACCGCCGACGGCAACATCGTGTCGGCCTACTACCGCGGTTATCATTACAACGACCTTAACTTCAACGGCACCTACAGCGGCAACAATGTCGCAGCACACATCACCAGCGATACGGAGAGCAACCAGCTCGACCTGACGGCTGACATCTCCTTCGGCAGCGGGATGGCGTTCGATGTGGAGGGTACGGTCGCACGGCTCGACCTGAGTCCTTTCATCCTCCTGACCCACTGGAAGAATCCATACACCAGCTTCACCATCGACGGTGATCTTTCCGGCAGCACCATCGACGAGCTTGCCGGCACACTGGTGATAGACAACACCTCGCTGGTAGACAGCAACTTCATCTACAACCCCGGCGCCATCTACCTGCAGGCGCTGGCCGACACCGGTGAAGGGAAGAAGCTGCAGATCATGTCCTCCTTCCTTGAGGCAGAGATGATCGGCGATTACTACTTCTCCAGCATCGGCAGGGAGCTTATGCAGGCACTCCATCCCCACCTCCCCTCGGTGATCGCAGAGCCGGAAGGTGAGACAGGCGGTGGTAACAACCGGTTTCAGTTTCACATCCTGCTCAAGAACACCGAAGATTTCTCCCATGCTTTCGGACTGCCGTTCTATAACGTCGATCATGCCACCATCTTCGGCGATGTAAACATGGAGGGAGATGAGTCGGTGAAGATCGATGCCCATATCCCACGGGTGATGATGGGCAACAACGATATACGGGAGACGATGGTGGAGCTGCTCAGCGCCACCACCACGGGCATCGCACTCGATGTGAACAGCTACCTCGTACAGAACAACGGGTTCATCAATGCCCGCCTGCACAGCGATGCTGCCTCCGACAAGCTGAGCAACACCCTCTTCTTCGATCTGCAGCAGGCCAATACCACATCAAACGGCGAGCTGCTGATCACCATGGATTTCCTTCGCGACGACATGGATCAACTGGCATCGGACATACGTATCCATCCCACTACCATCCTGTTCAACAACAAGCAGGTGGTCTTCAACGATGCCGCCATCACTTACCGCAAAGATCACATCACCATCGATAACTTCGGCCTGCGTGAAGAGAACATGCTGCTGCTGGGTATTGAGGGTGTAGCCTCCAAAAGCGAGGCCGACAATATACGCATCTACTTCAACAACACCGAGCTGGCCAACATCCTCGCAGCCTTCAACATCTCCGGCTTTGCCGGCGCCATCAATGGGGATATCTTCCTGCGGCAGGCACTGGAGAGCCCGATGGTGCATACTGAGGACCTGCGCATTGAGAATATCACCGTTTCAAACGATACCATCGGCACCCTGACGATAGAGGGTAACTGGGATCAGCTCTACTCCGGTCTCGACCTGAATGCCTACCTCATCAACAAGGGAGAGCGCAATCTCGACATCAAAGGGTATATCCCCCTGGGCGACAAGAGCCCCCTGCCCATGGATGTCACCTTCAGGGTGGATGAGTTCAACCTCACCGCCATACAGCCGCTCACAGCAGGCATCTTCAGCCGTCTCTCGGGAGAAATGAATGCCAACATCCATATCACCGGGGGACTGTCGGCACCGGTAACCAATGGGTGGCTCGGTATTGACGAGGGAGAGATGAGGGTGGCTTTCACCAATGTCACCTACTTTGTCTCCGATACGATAGATATAAACCCCGACAACGTGGGGTTGCAGAATCTGGTGATACGCGATCAGGATAACCATACAGCCACGCTCAACCTCAAACTATCACACTCCAACTTTGGCGGGATGGTCTACAATGCAGGCATCGAGATGGACGATTTCATGCTGCTCAACAATGAGAACCGTACCGACATGATGGCTTACGGTAACCTCAAGCTGTCGGGCAACCTCAATATTACCGGCTCCCCTACGGGCATCTACGGCGACGGCTTCCTCACCAGCACGAGCAAGTCGGAGGTGACGGTAGTGCTGCCGCAGACAGCCAAAGCTGCAGAATACAGTGGTGTGGTCTATATCAACACGCCGCAGGAGAACGACTCACTCTCCTTCCTGCGGAAGGACAACGGTGAGAAGGAGAAGCCTGTATCTCGACTCTCCAGTGGTATCCCCATCGTGATGCGGGCGACGGTGAACCTTACACCATTGCTCACGGCAGGTGTGATGCTTGATCCCACCACCGGCAATGCACTCGAGGTGAGCGGTGAGGGTGAGCTCAATATCAACTTCAACTCCAAGTCAACACCTCCCGTACTTATCTACGGCGATTATGTCATCAGTGAGGGTAAGTTCCACTATAACATGCAGAGCCTCCGCACCATTGACTTCCGTATTCGTGAGGGAAGCAGGCTCACCATGGAAGGTGACCCCCTCAACACCCAGTTTAATATCACCGCCTACCTGCCGGTGAAGGCTGACCTGGCCGCACTCAGTCCCACCTTCAGCACCGAGCTGGCCAACACGCGCGTGGCGGTGAACGCCCTGCTGGAGATCAGGGGTGACCTGGAGGCGATGGACCTGCAGTATGATATTGAGCTGCCCGAGAGCTCCAGCGACATACAACAACGGGTGAATAGCTTTATCAACAATGAGGAGACCAAGATCCTGCAGTTCGCCTACCTTGCCACCACGGGCAGCTTCATTCCCTCGGAAGGAACGCCACAGATGAATTTCGGCTCATCGATTTTCACCAAGTTCGCTTCCAACACCCTTGCGCGTGGCCTCGATGCGCTCTTCGCCAGCGCCCTGAACGACAACTGGTCCATCAGTACCAACCTTGAGTCGGTGGATGGCACCCTCGACAATGTGCGGATGGGTGTGGATGTATCCACCCGTCTGCTGAACGACCGCCTGCGCATCACCACCAACCTGAGTTACGGCGACAACAGCATGCTGGCCACCCAGCAGGCATTCATGGGTGAGTTTGAGCTGGAGTATGATATCAACAACTGGTTCATGATCAGGGCGTTCAATCGTGCCAACGAGCGCTTCTACCGCCGTACACCCACAACGCAGGGGATAGGAGTGGTGGTCACCAAGGAGGCGAAGAGCTTCCGTGAGCTTTTCGATTTCCGGTTTATAAAGAAAAGAGAGGATAAAGAATAGAACGATCGTATGAAAAAATATATTTTCTTCCTGCTGTCTCTGCTTCTGCTTGCCGCCTGTGATGCGACGAAGAAGGTGCCCGAAGGTAGCTACCTGCTCAACAAGGTGAATATCAATTCCGACGTGAGCGGTATCAGCGGGTCCGATTTGAAGCCTTACCTGCGGCAGAAACCTAACTCCTCCATACCCATCGTCGGGAAGTATAAGTTGCATATGTACAACATTCCCAACAACGACTCCACCTGGCTCAATCGCCAGCTGCTCAGGTATGGCGAGCCGCCGGTGCTCTACAACGAACAGCTGGGCGAGATCTCGGCCGAGCAGATTCGTCTGCACCTCAACAACAAGGGCTACCTCAATGCCGAGGTGGATACCACTGTGGTGAAGGCCGACAAGAAGGCGCACATCACCTTCGATGTGACGGGTCATCAGCCGCACCGCATACGCTCCTTCCGCGATACCATCCGCTCTGCCGACACCACCATCCACAACATACTGAACACCGGCCGTCGGCTGGAGATCATGAAGGAGGATGATATCTTCGATCTTTCGGTGATTGAGGAGGGGAGGGAGCGGATGACCACCCTGCTGCGCAACAGGGGCTACTACAACTTCCTGAAAGAAAACTTCTACTTCCTTGCCGACACCACCGTGGGTGATCATCAGGTCGATGTCACGCTGGCACTCAACAACCCTACCGACAGCACCCTGCACAAGCAGTATAACATAGGCAATGTGACAGTGATCAACGGTGTGTCCGATGCGGTGATCAACGACTCCACCGGGCATCACCGGCTCGACACCACAGAGTACCGCGGGCTGCGTATCATCTCGGAGAAAGAACGGTTCCTCCTGCCCAAAGCGGTTTATTACAACACCTTCATCCGCCCCGGAAGACTCTACTCCGACAGGATCGTGGAGCGCACCTACTCCTCCCTCAATGGCATGGGGCCGGTGAACCAGACAACCATCAACATGCTGCCAACGGAGCGTAACGACTCCAGCCTGATAGACTCCCGCATCACCCTCTATCCGGGCAACCTGCATTATATGCAGTTCGGTGTGGACGGCACCAACTCGGCCGGTGACCTGGGTGTGGCCAGCAACATCACCTATGAGCACCGCAATTTTTTAAAGGGGGGAGAGACCTTCCGCCTGCGGTTCAATGCCGCCTATGAGTTCATCCGTGCTACCGACAGCCTCGACCTGCTGGAGAACAGCTACTACGAGTATGGTGCGGAGGCGTTTCTCTCCATCCCGCAGCTGCTGCTGCCCTGGGTGATGAAACAGTTGCAGGACCAGGCCTCTGCTTCCACTGAGTTCTCCATCGGTGCCAACTTCCAGAAGCGGCCGGAGTACTTCCGTCAGTTCTTCAACCTCTCCACCCGCTTCCAGTGGTCCTCCATGGAGTGGAAGCTGCTGCATGTGCTGGAGCCTGTGGGCGTCACCTACGTGCGTATGCCCTGGTCGTCACAACGCTTTAAGGATCTCTACCTGAGCGAGGAGGCTAACCCCATCCTGCGATATAGCTACGACGAGCAGCTGATCGTGCGGAGTGCCTACAACGTCACCTACACCAACTACAACCTCGTCGGCAGACGCAGGGCCATGCCCACAATACCGTTCCGCATCCGCACCGGCATAGAGGTGGCCGGCTGGCTGCCCCGCATCGCTACGAGCCTGGGTGGTGGTGATCTGAACGATAACGGATTTCATGAGTTCTTCAGTCTTCCCTATTCGGAGTACGTGAAGGGAGACATTGATTTTGCACCCACCTATCCCATCGATGACAAGCGCACCCTCGCGGCCCATGTTGCTTTCGGGCTGGCTTATCCCTATGGTAACTCCACCATCCTCCCCTTCGAGAAGCGCTACTTTGGCGGCGGTGCCAACAGTGTCAGGGGATGGAGCACCCGCACGCTGGGTCCCGGTTCCTACAGCCGCGACTCCACGGGGTATGACTTCGGCCGCAAGGTGGGTGATGTGAAGCTTGACTTTAGCGTGGAGTACCGCCGCAAGGTCTCCAGGCTTATTGAGCTGGCCGGCTTTGTGGATGCAGGGAATATCTGGACCATCAGGGAGTATGTGGAGCAGCCAAACGGACTGTTCCAGTGGAACGATTTCTACAAGGAGCTGGCTGTTGCCTACGGTGTGGGTCTGCGGTTCGACCTCAACTTCCTTCTTATCCGCCTGGATGGTGGTATGAAAGCGCACAACCCCGCGTTGCCCGAGGGTTCACGATGGACCATCTTCAAGCCCGACTTCGGCCGCGATTTTGCCTTCCACTTCGCCATCGGCTATCCGTTCTGATCCTTTTCGTGACAGCACGGAAATGATCCAATGAGCAAACTCCCAAATAAACGTTTTACAATGTGTGTAAACTGCTGGTTATATAAGCCCGAACTCTTTCGATAAAAGGGTGTAGGCTTTCCTGCGGGCATTCATCTCCGGATAGCTGTCCACCAGGATGATCTCATCAGCCAGTGTCTTCTTCTTCCAGTCCCACAGTCTCTCCGCCACCTCTCCCGCTGTGCCGATCACGAACTTGTCCCTCTGCTGGTCGCGTATGGCAGCCTCCTGCAGGGTGTAGGGGTAGTTGTTCGCCTCCTTCAGTGTAGGGTAGGCAGTGATCTTTTTTCCTGTTGCCAGCATGGTCCACATCAGCAGTGCCGGGGCAGCCAGATATTGCGCTTCCTCCGTCGTCTCCGCCGCGAAAGCACCTATCGACAGCATGCTGCAGGGCTCGCTGTAGTATTTTGATGGTCTGAAGTGCTTCCGGTAGTGGTTCATCACCGGCACAGCCATCTCAGCATTTATCTGCGCTGCAAATACAAAAGCCAGCCCTTTCTCCAGTGCGAACTGCACCCCACCGCTGCTCGACCCCAGCATGTAAAGGCCGGGTGTGAGTGAGGGGGCGGGACTGGCCACCACGCTTGCGAACGGATGGTTCGCCGGCAGATCGTGTCCGAAGAAACCCAGCAGCTCAACCAGCTGTTCGGGGAAGGAGTCCTCCTTCATCACCTCCCACGACCGCCTTAGGGCGAAAGCGGTCCTGCCGTCAGTCCCCGGTGCACGGCCCATGCCCAGGTCGATACGCCCGGGATGCAGTGCCTCCAGCATCGAGAAGCGCTCAGCCACGCTCAGCGCACTGTGGTTCGGCAGCATGACACCTCCGCTGCCCACACGTATAGTTGTTGTTCTGGATGCCACGTGGGCGATCATGATCTCGGGGAACATGCTCATCAGCCATTTGTTGTTGTGGTGTTCGGTAAACCAGTAGCGGCTGTACCCTGCCTTCTCCGCCAGGATGGCTATCTCGGTGGAGTTGTTCAGCACCCCGCCCGCCGAGCGGTCGTTCTCGGTGAAGTAGGCCAGGTCAAGTATAGAGAGTTTCATTTCCTGCATTTGGTCCAGTTCTTTTTTTGTATCATCATAACCTCTTGTTCATTATGAACTGAACCATATCACTGATGTTTTGTTCACACAGAGTCTCATGTTTGAAATTAATCAATATCTTTGTAATGATGAACCATGATCGATTTCATTTGAAAACGATCAGGTGCAACCATGTAAAAAAAATAACCCACATGAAAAAAGCCCTGTTTCTGCTTGTTCTCCTTTTCCTGTTTCAGCATTGCGACAGTCAGCCCGTGACGCCCAATGAAGTTGAAACACCACTTGACAGCATCAAACCTCAAGAGCCCGAAGAGCCCGAAGAACCCGAAGAACCGGTGGTACCGGGAGTGTGGGCGAGTGCGGCGGCAATCAATGCCCGGCTGGGGAAAGGGATCAATATAGGTAACACTTATGAGGCAGATCAGTCGTGGCAATCACCGTTCGACCCTGCCGACATGAAACGGATTGCCGACCTGGGGTTCAGCCATGTGCGTCTTCCTATCCGCTGGGAGCGGGATGATCGCAGCATCATGTCTGCACCTTATACCATCGATCCCGGTTTTTTGAACACCATCCAGTCGGTGGTCGATGAAGCGCTGAAACATAAGCTGCACATCATCATCAACATGCACCACCATAATGAGCTGATGGCCAACCCAACCGCAGGGAAGGCTCGTTTTTTATCACAGTGGAAGCAGATCGCCGATACCTTCAGGGAGTACCCCGACAGCCTCCTGTTCGAGATACTGAACGAGCCGCACGACCAGCTCACGGCCACTTTGTGGAACGACTATCTGGCCGACGCACTACAGGAGATCCGTGAGACTAATCCCAAGCGCTGCGTGCTGATCGGCACGGCGGAGTGGGGTGGAGTAGGCGGATTGAAATCACTGGAGATCCCCGACGATCCGCAGCTGATCCTCACCATCCACTACTACAACCCGTTTTATTTCACCCACCAGGGTGCCAGCTGGTCCGAAGGGTCAGAAGCCTGGCTGGGAACGCAATGGCGCGACACAGAGTATGAACGGCAGGCGGTGGAGCAGGATTTCAAGGTTGTCACACGGCTATCCGAAGAAAAGAATATCCCTGTTCATGTGGGTGAATTCGGTGCTTACTCGCGTGCCGATCTCGACTCACGGGTGCGGTGGACACGCTTCCTTGCCCGTTGGTTTGAACAGCAGGGCTTTAGCTGGGCCTACTGGGAGTGGAACTCCGGTTTCGGTATTTATGATCCCCAAAGCGGAGGTTATGAACAACGGCTGGTCGATGCGCTGACAAATGATCCTATGGCCGAAGCTTATGAGCCGGATTACGTGAACCTCTACAGTAGCAATTTCTCCAATGGGCAGAGCGATGGCTGGTTCCTGAACAACAATCCAGCTGCCGCTTCCAGCATGACTGTCGCGAATAACCGGGTGACCGTGACCGTCACCAAGCCGGGCATGGAAGATTGGCACATCCAGCTGATGAAGACCGGTATGCACATTGAGAATGGAAAGAGCTACCGGGTTGCCTTCAATGCCTCTTCCCCCGACAGCGACAACCGGAATATCAGGGTGGAAGTCTCCCGCAACTCCGAACCCTGGACAGCCTACGGCAGCCAGTCGGTCGTCATAGACAAGACCCATTCCGCCTACAACCTCCTCTTCACCTCCGCCCAGACCGATTCGCAGGCACGCCTCGTCTTCTCGCTGGGCAACGCCGGCAACACCCGCGTGGTGCTATCGGAGATCAAGCTGATGGAGGTGCAATATTAATTCTAAAAACGCTGCCAAATTAGCAATCAGGCCGGTAAAAGATGATTTATGAAACCAGGAAGACTGATATTGTATTTGTTATTTTTTTCACTTTGCATACCTTACTCTTGTGAGAAAGAGGATCCGGTTATAAAAGTTACAAGTGTATCAGTAAGTGAAAATAGTTTGACTATTACAGAGGGTGACATCAATAAACTGAATTTTTCAATCAGCCCGGAGAATGCTACAAATAAAAATGTTATATGGAAATCCAGCAATGATGCTATAGTCTTTGTAGATCAGAACGGTAAAATTACTGCTAACAAGGCTGGCGATGCAGCAATAATTGTGACTACTGAGGATGGGAATAAAACTGCAACCTGCACAATTATTGTTGAAGAAAAAGAAATCCCTGTCGCCAGTGTATCGTTAAATAAAATTGAATTGTTGCTGGATGAAGGAGATAGTGAAAAACTCATTGCTACAATTTCTCCTTCAGATGCCACATACAAAGATATTGATTGGAGATCTGGAGATGAGTCAATTGTCAGGGTGGACACGAATGGTGTAGTGACTGCTTTAAAAGCGGGTCTCGCATTAATTACAGTTACCACCCGGAACAATGGCAAGAAAGATGTTTGTTCAGTGGTGGTTGAGCCAAAAATTGTTGCAGTTACAGGGGTCACCTTAGATAAAACATCCCTAACTCTTATTGTAGGAGGATTTGAAAATTTAACTGCAGAGGTGGCACCTTCAGATGCTACTAACAAAGAGTTGATATGGGAGTCGGCTGATACTGAGATTGCAACTGTTGATTCAAAAGGTAATGTGTTTGGTGTGAAGGTTGGTAATACCACCATAACAGTTACTACAGAGGATGGGGGTAAAACTGCAGTTTGTGATGTAACTGTTCCAAAAAGCTGGTTGTCTTTATCTCATCAAAGCTTACATACATCAGGTGCAGGAGAATCATTTTTTATAGATGTGGATGCAAGCGAGGAGTGGTCAATTAGTTCAAAACCGCATTGGATAACGATTACACCTTCTGTGAGTACTGGTCAGGATATGGGTGTAAGGTCAGTAGAAGTATCCGTTTCCGATTATAATGGTTCGGCTGTTTACAGATCCGGAGATATAATCTTTAAACTTAACGGTAAGGAACAAACTGCCACATTGACCGTTGATCAGTATAATTTCCCATACGTGGATGGTGACTATGTAAAAGTACAAAGTTCTACAAGGGGGGATGGTATTGATTTGGTTTTTCTTGGCGATGGATATACCATAGATGATATTGGCAGCGGTAAGTTCACAGATAATCTGAATGAGGCAATCGGACATTTCTTTGATATTGAACCATATAGAACATATAGGGATTATTTTGATGTTTATATTGTTTATGCCTTCTCTGAAGAGAGTGGAATCAGTGATCACAACATCACCAAAAACACTAAGTTTTCTTCTAAATACGATAATGCGAATACAACAAGGATGACTACCAACGACTCCAAATGCTTTGAATATGCGTTGAAGGCCCCTTTAAGTTCCGATCTCACAGAGACATTAATTACGGTTATTACAAACAGTACAAGATATGCCGGTACCAATTGGTCATATTCAAATGGTAAGGCTATTGCTATAGTACCTGTTTCTAACAATTCCTATCCCTATGATTTCAGGGGCATTGTACAACATGAGGCTGGGGGTCATGGATTTGGTAAGCTAGCTGATGAATACACCAACTCCAACGCAACGATTCCTTCGGCAGATAAAGAGGAGCTTCAATTATGGCAACAATGGGGTTTTAATAAGAATGTAGATCTCACCAATGATATGAGTAAAATATTATGGAAACATTTTGTTGATGAGCCTGATTATTCTTATGTGGGTGCGCATGAAGGAGGTTATTATTATGCGTACGGGGTATGGAGGCCCGAAGCGACAAGCCTGATGATCAACAATATTCAGTATATCAATGCTCCGGGCAGAGAGTTGATTGTGAGAAGGATTAAACAGCTGGCGGGAGAGGCATTTTCTTTCAATGAATTCAAACAGAAAGATATCAGGGAAACGCACGCGTTGACAAGGTCGGCCTCGGTACCTTTCAACCCGGAAATGCTGCTTCCCCCACCAATTTTGATTAGAGTGAAGTAGATATCTAATCAATCATTTTTGTGGTTACACTCAATCTTCTTTTATTTGCTGATTTTTCAATCTCTTGACACAAGTTGTCAAACAATCGCTTCATCTTTGTCCTTTTATTCTGTAAATATTTTATTATTGTCGGAAAATAGGTTAAATTGCGAGTTGGTTCGAGACAATGATAATCTAACTGAGTTACCTTAAACTATCCAACAAAATGGTGGGCATCATCGTGGAGACAGAACATGATCGGTACGGACGACCGGTGGTCTGGGTTTACACCCCTGATGGAAAAGATGTCTCCGCCGAAATGATCAGAGCAGGCCTTGCCTGGCATTATAAGCATTTCTCCGATGATCTGGAGTATGCTTTGCTGGAGATCGAGGCCCGTAAATCAAAGATCGGTTTGTGGAGTGATCCCCATCCCGTCTCACCGTGGGAGACGAGAAGAAAATGAATTTTTAAGCTTGACACAAGTTGTCAAACTATCGCTATATTTTTGAACCATTTATTTTAAATCTAATACTATGAAAACTAAAAACTATTTGATTGTTATTGTGCTGGTAGTGTTTTTCCTCTCATCCTGCAAGACTACTTTTTACCAGGTTTATCGTGCCATCCCTGTCGACAGGTCAATGGCCAACAAGGATGCACTGGTTTATGAGGATGAGAATTGTGAGGTCTCCTACAACCTCTGGAGCCACGGGGGCAACATGGGGTTTGGCTTCTTCAACAAGACGAAAGAGAACATCTACCTGAATCTCGACGAGTGCTTCTTCGTGCACAACGGTGTTGCCGGTGATTATTACCTGGACAGGGAGTTCACCCAGTCATCCAACATGGGATCCAAAAGTTCACGCAAGAAAGGTGCATCGGTCGCACTTACCGGCCTCAACTTCCTGGGACTGATCCAGACCAACCAGGCTGCTGCAGAGGTGAGTGAGTCGCTGATGACTTCCTCCGGTTCTTCCGTCTCTGTCAAGGAGAAGAAGATCGTCACCATCCCTCCCGGCACGCTCAAGTTCATCTATGAATACAATATCAATCAGAATTTGTACCGCGATTGTGACCTACTGAGGTACCCGAAAAGAAGTCAGGTCCGGACCTTGCAGTTCATGAAGGATGACAGCCCCTACGTCTTTAGCAACAGGATCGCCTACAGGGTAGGGGAATCGGCAGAACCGGTCCAGTTTGAGAAC
>JADMKJ010000127.1:15217-16864 GCA_015478855.1 Proteiniphilum sp. | reverse complement strand
AGACTGGTTGCAGGATTGATCGGAAACGCCGGATAGTTGTTTCTTCTGTACTCGAAGAAGCTTGTCTCTGCATCCTGCATGAACTGCAGGATATAGCGCTGCATCCAGATCTGTTTCAACTGTTCGCCGGTGGTGCTTTTAAAAGCTGCTTCACCGGTGAAGTAGCCGTCGATGTAATCGGCAGTGACAGGCATCTCATGGGCATAGCTCGCCGATGCCTGCGTCATGACGTCTGTCAGTGCTGCTTTCACCCCGGACTCATAATAGGCTTTGGCATCACCGCTAATCCATCCTTTCAATACAGCCTCTGCCAGAATCAACTGTTGCTCGGCAAAAGTGATCACTCTCAGCGGTTCACTCGCTTCCTCCTGCAGATACCTTTTGTTGAGCAGCGAGTAGAGGTTGTTGCTGTGTCCTGAGTTCATCTCTGCATACTCAATATCCACATCCACACCTACATAAGCAGCGGTGTCCGAAGGGGTCCTGCCCTCTGCGATCTGCGATCCTGCCGGTTCTGCAAAATAGAAGAGCCGCCGGTCGTTGAGCGATTTTAGCTGATCAATAAGAAGAGAGCTGATAATGGTCCTGCTTGTGAACAGGTCGTTCGTGCCGGAAAGGGGATGTCTGTTCTTTGAAGAATAGATCAGTCCGTAATATCCTGTTGTGGCATCCATGATATTACCGGCCGAGACTATTTCTGCAAACCGGGTTTTTAAACCAATGCCACCGATCGTCTCTTTTTTACTTACTGTCATCAATACTTTCAGTGCAAAAGCATTCACCGCTTTTCTCCACTTAACAGGATCACCCTTGTATGGAGTGGGGTCGCCGTCAAAAGCTCTTCCGTTCGCGAAATATTGATCAGCAGCCTGAAGTTCATCCAGCACACCTTTCAGAACCTGTTCCTGTGTGTCATACTTCACCTTGTAAATACCATCAGCGCCCAACCCGGCTTCACTGAAGGGAATATCTCCCATTTTCATCGTCAGCGTGTAAAAGGTGTATGCTTTCGCAAACGCTCCCACACCGCGATAAGAGTCCTCCATCACACCGCCTTCCGCATATTCAATCATCTTCTGAATGTTGGGCAGGATGGTCATCGCGTCAAAATAGCCGCTACCGATTTTGTTGTATTGCTGGTCCATCTGTCCCTCGTTCGCATAGCCTACATATTTGGGCAGTGCGTTGTCGGCAATCAGTGACTTGCCGTCTCTGCCTGCATATTTTGTATAACGCAGTATCACATTGGTTGCCAGTAGTGAAGCACTGACGGTTGTTGTATCATCGGGATTGGTGTTTATCTCTTCGAAATTATTACACCCGGGGAGCAACAACAGCAACAACACTGATAATCCCGTACGGCTTATATATCTATTTATTTTCATATTTGTTATTTTTATAAACCAGATTTATTTTTAATTAAAACACTACTTTTAGATTGAATCCCAGATAGCGTATGGAGGGATCACTAAAGTTTTCATAACCACCATCCGGGTCAGAGTACTTGAATTGCTTTGCCCATAAAAACACATTTTGGCCAACCGCAGAAATAGAGGTGCTCCTGGCCTTGAACTTGCTGCTGATACCTGACGGCAGGTTGTAGGTGAGTGAAATTTCTCTCACCTTGAAGAAGGTGGTTGAATAGGC
>JADMKJ010000127.1:0-15117 GCA_015478855.1 Proteiniphilum sp. | reverse complement strand
GTCTGCGCGATACCGCCAACACGTCCGTCGAGTGAAATCCCAAATGTGAAATCCCTGAATCTTAAGGAGCTGTTAACCCCCCACAACCAGTCGGGGTCGGCATAGCCAAACAGGGAGGGATAGGGTGAGTAGAGAGGTAGCCCATTGTTATGTATGATGTTTCCTTCCGGATCTTTCTGATAATCACTTAGTATGTAATGATCCACCCTCTCTCCAACGGCAACCCAGGGTTTATCGGTAGAGTAAACAGAATCGAGTTGAGTATAGTAACGGGCATATTTCGACCAGTTCAGAGAAAGATCCCATTGCAACTCTTTGCTTTTCACCGGCGTCCCTGAGGCTGTTATTTCAATCCCCTTACGGGTGATCTCTTCATCAATATTTACATAATTGTTGTAAAAGCCTGAAGCAGGACTGATGGGTGCCGATTTGAGGAAGTCATACATTCTTTTCTCGTAGTAGGAAACATCGAGCGATGCCCTGTTTTTGAGGAAATTGATGGCTGTTCCCACCTCAAAAGTGGATGCCGACTCGGGCAGCACATCACTACCCTTGATGGTGGAAGGATAAGTGGCAGCACTTAAATCACCCCAGGCATTCGATGTGATGGAATAGACTGAGTTGATGGAATAGGTTCCCGCCGGTGTTTTGGATGATGTCCAGGAGCCCCTCAGTTTCCATAGTGACAGCCAATCATATGCAGGCAATAATTCCGATACAATAAAACTTCCTGAGACAGAGGGGTAGAGGTAGGAGCGGGTTGATTCCGAAAGTGTGGAGCTCCAGTCGTTACGGAATGTGGCTTCCGCATAAAGCAGACTTTTCCAGGAAAAGCCCACTCTTCCGTACAAACTGTTTACCTGTTGCTTGAAGATGACTGATCGGACAGCTGCCGGGTTCACTGATGCCTTTAGGGAGTAGAAAGCGGGGATGGTCAGTCCGCCCTGTGTACGTGCTTCCATACCATCGTCCTGACGGTAGTAGATTGTACCTCCCACCAAGCTTTCCATGCGGAAATCGCCGAAAGATTTGTCTGCAGATAGCAGGAAATCATTATTCAGGCTGTATCCCCTTCCCAGTCCGATATTGTAGGAGCCTCTCTGCGATTCACCCCATACCTCTGTGCCACCATTCAGTACAGTCGAGCTGCCGGCACCCTGGAAGGACCCTTTGGAGACGGTGATATCCTGCCTATCGCTGTAGATGTCAAAACCGCTGCGTACTGTGGCTTTCAGCCAGTCGGTGAAGTTGTAGTCGATGGAAACCGACCCGTTGAAGATATCCCTGTTCTGGCTGTGCGTTCTCTCGTAGCTGTCGAAGTAGGGATTGTTGTTGGTGGAGGTATAGCTGCTGTTCTGTACTTCGTTCGGTATCACCCAGTAATCCCTGTATTGCCTTATGTCCCAGTCGGGTGCAGACCAGATTAACATTGAGTACATGGGATCATAACCCGTGTATCCTCTGAAACCGGTGTTGGGAGTGGTCTGCTTATTGTATGTCATGGATGCGGACAACAGTAACTTATCTATTTTCATGTCGCCACCCAGTCCAAAGGTCAGTTTGTCATATTTGGAATTGGGATATTGCCCTTTGTTGTTCACCCATGTGGCAGAGGTGCGAAAACTCCCGAACTCGCCCTGCTGTGCAATATTTACGTTGTTGTTCAGGATATATCCTGTTTCAAGGAAATTCTGAAAATTATCCTTTCCAACGGGAAGATAAGGCATCGGTTGCATGGATTTGGAAACAGGATCCCACTGAATAATCTCCCTGCCATCCAGGGGAACACCCCAGGAGCCATCTCCCGAACGAACATATTCCAGTTTATTATCCGCGTTCGTCCTTACCACCCTGCCAAAACTGGACTGCATCTCCGGAATTGCCAGATAACCTGCGGCGAACATGGTGCCCGAATTGACGGAGACAGAGAGTCCTTTGGCAGTCAATCCTTTCTTGGTAGTAACCATAATGGCACCGCTGGCACCTCTGTAACCATACAGTGCCGAGGCGGTTGCCCCTTTCAGCACACTGAGGTTCTCCACATCATCTGAGGGTACATCACGTAATGTCATGTTGGCATAGGGCACGCCGTCGATGACCAGCAGTGGTTCCTCTCCCCTGATCTGAATCGAGGGCGCTTCGGTAAATTCGGTACTGTTACGCACCAGAAGGCCGGCCACTTTGCCTGAAAGAGAGGTGCCTACATCCACACCTTTCACGGTCTGCAGTCCGTCTCCTTCGACCGATTGAACAGAATAGCCCAATGCTTTCTCTTCTCTTTTTATACCCAGTGCAGTGACCACCACCTCACTTAACATCTCTGTATTCTCCTCCATCACCACCTCAAACGTGGTTTGTCCGCTTGTGTTCAGGATAATATCACTATATCCGAGATAGGATATCTGCAGGTTGGCACCACGGTTCACTCCTAATGTGAAATTCCCATCAAAGTCTGTGATGGTTCCGTTGCCGGGAGTGCCAACTTCAATAATATTTGCGCCAATGATAGGTATGCCATTCACATCCACCACATTTCCTTTCACTGTCACGCGATCCTGTTGAGGCTGTGCAGACGCTGTGGGTTTATTTTCATTTTCTATTAACACCACGATGTTATTCTCATTCTTCCGGTAGGTGATATCAGCTCCGGCAAGCAATTGCTGCATAGCAGCATCAATACCCGAATCTGTCAACCGAACGGAAGTTATTTTTTCCAATCCGGTGAGCGATTCGTTATAAAAGAACCTGTAATCACTCACTCTCTCAATCTCCTTTAAAACCTCGCGTAAAGGTTTATTACGGACATTCACTGTAATTTGTGCAAATGCATGACTTGTAACAAACAACAAAAGCAAAAGCATCACAAGTTTTGCTGATGGGGACTTCTTTAGAAATTGTCTTTGCCTCATAAATGATAAATTTAAAATGTTTGATTTAGGTCACTGGGATAAAATTGTCAAACGACAATTTTATTCATTTTCCACCGTTAGGGATTGAAGGAACGTTGTTTTTTCCTTATTTTGTTTATCCCCTCTGTTAATAAGAGTACAAAAGAGTGAAATTAAACCGCTAATGGGTTTGGGATAATTAACATAGATTAACAAGAGGCGTATCAATTGTTTGAAGAGTACGCTAAGATCAAAAGATTAATCTTTAAGATTTAACTCAATGACCGTACCTTTCATCTCGTAATTCATTGATGAGGTGAGTGATAATATATCGAGCGCATTTCGTATGCTGCTGCTCCCTAAAGTTCCTGAAAAACGGATACTTCTCAGTTCCTTCGAGGCAAACCGGATATCGACGTTGTAAACACGGGAGAGGGTATTCGCAATCTCTTCAAATGAACGATTCTCAAAATAGAGGTTTCCATCCTTCCACTGCACAAAATCTGAGGCGTAGACTGTCTCAGTGGATAATGTCCCGGTGGTTTTATCGATTATCAAACGTTCATTTTCGGAGAGGATTCGTTCCTGTCCCAAAGCATTCACTTTGATTTTCCCTTCTAACAGGACGGAGAAAACCTCCTGTTCATTACTGTATGCGCTCACATTGAAAGCTGTACCCAGTGCCTGGATCTCCATTCTCTCCGTCTTTACGATAAATGGTCGCTTCGTGTCTTTTTCCACTTCAAAGTATGCTTCTCCCTTGAGAAACAGCGCACGTTTTTTGTAATTGTAATCACTGTTGTAGGTGAGTGAGGAGCCGGAGTTGATCCACACCCGGCTGCCATCCATCAGGGTCACTTCGGCTTTCTCTCCAAAGGGTGCGGTGATGGTGATAGGGTTATTGCTGTCCACCCGGTCTGAATGGAGGAGATAAACCGATAATGCCGATAAAACGGGAAGGATAAAAATAGCCGCCCATTGCGCTGCTTTACGCCAGTTGGGTTTCAACACAGCACGTTTCTTCCTTTGATGAATGGTGGAGGAAATCTGTTCATATAAACGCTTCTCTGTATCCTGATTCAGTTGATGATGGTTATTCCGGATCTTTTCTTCCAGAAAGAGATCGATATCGCTGTTAAGCCGGAGCAGACTCAGAAGAAGTTGTGTCTCTTCTTCAGATGCTTCGTTTCTCAAATACTTTTCAAATAACAGAATGTAATGTTTCTTTTCCATTGTTGCTCGTCAGGATTCTACTATTTATACAATTTGCGTAGGATATTCCCTTAATGTGGCCCTGTTTATTAAGTTAAATTAACAGGTAAAAGCACAGGAGAAACAGTTTGTCGTGATTCCTTTCAAATTGCCTGCGCATGAATTTCATGGCCAGCGAAAGCTGTGTCTCTACTGTGCTGACCGATATATGCATGATTTCTGCAATTTGCTGTGTCGACAGATCCTCTTTCCTGCTTAATATGAAAATTCTTCTCCGTGAAGGAGGCAATTGTTCGATAAGCTCATCCACAAAAGTCTCAAGCCATTTTCTGTCAATCTCTTTTTCAGTGATGTTGTCAGCAATCAATTGCTCTTTAAGAACAAATTCCCGATACAAAAACTCTACTGTTTGTCTTTGGTATTTGTTCAGCAGCATGTTTTTGGCAATAACGGAAAGAAAAGAGAGAACGGATTTCTCCGGATTAATCTGAGGGTGCATTTCCCACAGTTTTACGAAGACCGATTGTACAATCTCTTCCGCCATATAGCGGTCGCCATGTGAAATAGTCATAATGAAGTTGTAAAGCTTTCCTGCGTATCGTTTGTAAATAACTTCGAAAGCTTTATACGAACCACTTTTCAGTGAGATAAGGTCGTCTACTTCATTCGTCATTTTTATTCAGTAGTTAACTGTTACAAAACATTCTGACAAAGATGCCGCTCCACGCTAAAGCCATTATTCCAGTTCATATCCCCAACTTCGGCCTTTTTCAGTGGCCGGCACACCTTTTGTCATCCATACCGGGGCGGGATCACCCTTGAGATAATGGTCGAAGAACTGCTGCAGGCGTATGGAGAGGTCCTTGCTGTTGCGCCGCTGTACCAGGTTGTGATCCTCACCATTGTACTGAAGCAGCCATACCGGTTTTCCTAGGCGGCGCAGCATCATGAAGTATTCTATCCCCTGGTACCAGGGAACAGCACCATCCTTGTCGTTATGCATCATCAGCAAAGGAGTCTCCACCTTGTCGGCATAGAAGAGCGGTGAGTTGTCGATGTAGGGCTGCAGTGATTCACTCATCGCCACGCCGATACGCGACTGTGTCTGCTCGTACTGGAACTGGCGGCTGCGCCCGGAGCCCCAGCGTATACCTCCATAGGCACTGGTCATGTTCGATACCGGAGCACCCGCTCCGGCCGCTTTGAACATGTTGGTCTTCGTCACCAGGTAAGCTACCTGATAGCCACCCCAGCTCTGTCCCTGTATCGCCATATTCTCCTTGTCCACCCATCTGTTTTTCGCCAGGGCTGCGGCACCTGCTACCACGGCATTGTATGCATCCATGCCAGGGTTACCCACGGTATAATGGATGTCGGGGGTGAAGACAATATAGCCGCGACTAACAAAGAAGGGAATATTGATCACCGAACGGCTGGGTGCAGGTGTGAACCAGCGATAGAGCTCATCGGAATGCTGCTCGTAGAAGTAGATCATCACTGGGTATTTTTTTGCAGGATCAAAATCCTCCGGCTTGTAGAGAACCCCCTTCAATGGAACACCTGTAAAGGAGGTCCATGAGATTAGTTCGGCACTGCCCCAGTTGTACTCTTCCATTTGCGGGTTGATACGGGTCAGTTTCTCCGATGACTCCCAGAAATCTGAGGTCACATAGAGGTCGGGTGGGGTGTGGAAGTTGCTTTTCTCAAAAACAAAGAGATCCTTCTCTTTTGCTTTCTTCAGCGAGGTGAAGGTGTAGCCCTCCAGCACTCTTTTCTTGAGTGGTTGACGCCCACGCTGTGACAGCGTGTAAAAACCTCTCTCCTTGCTCCTGTTGTCAAAAGCGGAGAGCAACAGCAGATCATCCGGTTCAATAAAACGTTTTTCAGGATCGGTGTTGAGATACCTGAAGGTGATGGAGTCGTTGCGTCCCGCATGACCTGTTATATTTTCTGCTTTTTTCGCTCCCTTGGGGTCTATCTTCCATATGTCAAACGCATCGTTCAGCAGAAGATACGCATCCTTCTCACCCCAGGCGGCAATGCCGTATGATCCCGGTTGAGAGGGCGTGTCATGCTTTTCATACCAGAAATTCACGGGGATATCTTCGGTGAGGTTAATGATTCTCTTTTCCCGGTTATCATAAGCGAACCATTCCCGCTGCGCTGCATCCCACCAGATGGTGAAATTACCCATCGGTGAGAGAATCGGTCTCCCCGGCAGTGGCCTGGCAATACTTTGCAGGTTGTTATCCTCCAGATCTTTGATCCATGCATCATACCTGGATGTGATATCCCACTGGCTCTCTGTCAGGTAGGGGAGGTCCGACCAGAGCAGTGCATAGCGGCCGTTGCCCTCATCAGCAACGGTGGCATAAGGCATCTCCTCTGTCGCGAGGGGCCGGAAATAGTTAAAATGAGCGGGATCAATAATTCCTGTGTATGTACGGCGATTTTCACGTTTCAGCTCCACCAGCTGTTGCGGAGGTATAAGCGCATCCTGCCAGTTCCATATATCAAGTGTAGCCATCTCAAATTCGACAAGGGTGGTGTCTTTGGGCTCCTGTCGCGGGGCAGCACCTGTGAGAATCCTTTTGCCATCTTTACTGAAAGAGGGAGATGCATACTCATTGAAGATCCACCCCTCGGGCAGTCCGGTTGCATTTTTGTCGGCAATGATAAGAGCTGAGTCGCTCCCGTTTTTGAAATAGCGCAGATCGTACACTTTCTGATCCACTTTCGATGTGTCGCCCGTGGAGAGATAAACCAGTTGTGACCCCGGCTCATCGAACGAGAGCGACTTATACTCTCTCTTTTCCCTGGAGATCAACTTTTTCTCCGGTTTGTGCAGATCGAAAAAGAGCACTCCCGGAACATCGGTACTGTCCTTCTTCTCAGGTTCAATCACAACGGCAAACGCATTCCCGAATCGATTGAAGAGATGTTCTTTTGCATTGTGGATGGTATCTTCTCCCTGTGACAAAAGATCGCGCAATATAAGCAACTTTTTGGGCTTCTCTTTTTTATCCTCTTTTTTTGTAGTGTCTTTTGGCAGCGTGGTGGTGTAGGCTACATGTGTTACCGACTCCTCTGCTGTCTTGAATGATTTCACATTGGCAATCTTCTGCACTTCGAAAGTACGGTTGTTGATTATCAACAGTGAATCTTCAGGCATATCCTCGGCTTTCTTCTTGTCGATGCGCGCCTGCCGTCGTTCTGCAAACGGAGCCTTGAGGAGCCCCACGGTCCATTTTCCGTCCATTGACAGCGTGTAGCTGTTCACCCTCTCAAGTGTGAGGGTGCGATTGCCGGGGAGGTGCCTGATCATCAGGGATGTATCTCCCTCCTGCGGACTGATCAGGGTCGCTGTAATTGTTCCGTCGTGGGTGACCGATGTACGGCTGAGACTCTTCCAGCTGTCGTAAACAGAGTGATCGAGTGGTTTTTTCTGGGAATAGAGAATTGTGGTAAGAAGAAGAAAACAGAGTGATAGTAGTGTGGATCTATTCATATCGGTTTGTTTTTCAGTGATTGGTAATGTCCCTTCGAATGTTGCTAATCATTCATTAACAAAAATACAACATTTTTGGTTTATTCAAGGCTAATCATGCTATAATGAACATCATTGACCCTTAATTGTTTCATCATATGATGAAAGAAGAGAATATTTATAATATAGAACTCACGCGTAAGACATCGTTGCCGGAATCTGCTCTTCAGCAGATAAGTGGGGTGAAAACGGTGAAACAAGACCATACGCAGAATATGGTCATCCTGACGATTGAAGAGAAGCGGCAGGATGATGCTGCTGAGATCCTGCAGGAGGTAGTTGCCGCTATCCGTAAATCGGGGGGGGAGGTGAAGACGGAGAAAATGACGCAACCGGTACTTAACATGACCTGTGCTGCGTGCGCTTCAAGCACGCAGAACATTCTCTCATTTGTCCCGGGTGTACTGGCTGCCGCAGTGAACTACGGCAACGGCAAGGGAAACATTGAATACCTGCCCGCTGTCACAACACCTGAGGAGATGAAAAAGGCATTGCAGGGGATTGGCTATGACCTCCTTATTGAGGAGGAAGAGTCTTCATTCGGCAACCTGGAGCAGATTCAGGAGGAGAACTACAATAAATTGCGCCGCCATACGCTCTGGGCGGTAGCACTCTCCATCCCGCTGGTGATCATCGGCATGTTCTTCATGCATGCTCCCTTTGCCAACATCACCATGTGGGCACTGGCCACACCGATCCTCTTTCTCTTCGGACGACGCTTCTTCGTGGGAGCATGGCGACAGGCAAAACACCGCTCTGCCAATATGGACACGCTGGTAGCACTCAGTACCGGCATCGCTTATCTCTTCAGCCTGTTCAACATGATCTGGCCACGGTTCTGGGAGAGCCGCGGACTGGAAGCACATGTCTACTTCGAGGCAGCAGGGGTGATCATCGCTTTTATCTTGCTGGGTAAGATGCTCGAGGCAAGAGCAAAGGGGAACACCTCCAGCGCAATAAGGAAGCTGATGGGGCTGCAGCCCTCCTCGGTGGTCGCCTTCCGTGACGGGGTGCCGGAGGAGATCCCTATCGCCGATCTGCTGGTAGGTGACATCGTGCTGGTGAAGCCGGGTGAGAAGATCGCCGTGGATGGTGAGGTGACCGAAGGCAGCTCTTTCGTAGATGAGAGCATGATCTCGGGTGAGCCGATCCCCGTGGAGAAGAGCCCCGGTGACAAGGTGTTCGCCGGCACCATCAACCAGAAGGGGAGCTTCCGCTTCAGGGCAGAGAAGGTGGGGAAGGAGACGCTTCTCGCACAGATCATCCGTACGGTGGATGAGGCACAGGGGAGCAAGGCACCCGTACAGGGGCTGGTGGATAAGATTGCCGGCATCTTCGTGCCGGTGGTGATCGGCATTGCCCTGCTGAGCTTCGTGGCCTGGCTGCTGCTTGGTGGGGAGAACGGTTTCGTTTACGGGCTGCTGGCGATGGTGACGGTGCTGGTCATCGCCTGTCCCTGTGCCCTCGGGCTGGCTACACCCACGGCCATCATGGTAGGGATAGGTAAGGGAGCCGAAGAGGGTATCCTGATCAAGGATGCCGAGAGCCTGGAGATGGCGAAGCAGATCGATGTGGTGGTGCTGGATAAGACAGGCACCATCACCGAGGGGAAGCCGCAGGTGAGTAACATCACCTGGTCACTCGACGCGCTGTCATTGCACCGTGATATCCTCTACAGTATTGAATACCGGTCGGAACACCCTCTGGCAGATGCCATCACTGCCGAGCTGAAGGAGAACGCCACCCTTCTCGACGATATCTCGGTACTGCAGGTGAGTGGTAAGGGTATCGAAGGAACCTACGAGGGTAAGCGTTATTATATTGGTAACCTGGACTATCTGTTTTCAAAGAATATCGTCATTCAGGCTGATCTGAAACAACAGGTCTATATGTCAATGGATGCGGCACATACCGTCTCAGTCTTTGCTGACGAAGAGATCGCACTGGGGGTGGTGGCCATCACCGACAAGATGAAGCCTACCTCCAGAGAGGCCATCAGCAGGTTGCAAGGGATGGGTATTGAAGTAGCCATCTACACCGGTGACAATGAAAAGGTGGCTGCCGCGCTGGCCAATGAGCTGGGGATCACCCGCTTCAAAGGAGGGGTGATGCCTGAGGAGAAGGCTGAGCTGGTGAAGAGCCTGCAGGCGGAGGGAAAGAAAGTGGCGATGGTGGGCGACGGCATCAACGACAGTGGTGCGCTGGCGCAGGCTGACGTGAGCATCGCCATGGGAGCGGGGAGTGATATAGCGATGGATGTGGCGAAGATGACCATCATCTCGTCCGACCTGAACAAGATCCCCAAGGCGATCCACCTGTCGCAGGCGACGGTGAGGACCATCCGTCAGAACCTCTTCTGGGCGTTTATCTACAATGTGATCGGCATCCCTATCGCCGCCGGGGTGCTCTATCCTCTCACCGGCTTTCTGCTCAATCCGATGATCGCAGGGGCGGCCATGGCGCTGAGCTCTGTGAGCGTCGTCACCAACAGTCTGCGGCTGAAGAGAAAGAAAATTTAAATCACCGGGAAAATCCTACTGTCCCAATTGAAGAGTTAACAGAATATCAAGGAAATAGCGGTTTTTCCAGAAAATCAGACAAACTGCATACCTCCACATCCTGTTTAAAGGGATAACTCATTGATACCGGTGCCACAATAAATGTTTTTTCTGGCTGCACAGTTTCAATCGCTCTCCAAAAGCCTTTGGTTACCTGTGGAGCTGATGAAGCTTTGCATTCTACTGCAATTGTTCTATCTCCCCTTTCAATGATAAGATCTAATTCATCTCCGGTAGCACTGCGGTAAAAAAAGAAATGACAATCACTCAACGAAGAGATGATATTCTCTATTACTAAACCTTCCCATGATGCCCCGAAGATAGGGTTTCCCATCAAAGAATTGAAGTCGTCCACCTGTAATAATCTATGAAACAGACCGCTGTCTCTCACATAAATTTTTGGAGATTTCACCAAGCGCTTTTTTATATTTTTCTCCAGCGGCAGAAGTGAGCGGACAATGAAAGTTTGTTCCATCAAGTCGATGTACCGACGCACTGTTTGGTAAGTTACCCCCAGCGAGGCGGCCAATTTAGATGAATTAAAAAGTTGGCCTTGGCTGTGTGCACACATGGTCAGCAGACGACGAATCTGTATCGCGGAAATTTGGAATCCAAGTTGAGGAATATCCCTCTCAACGTACGTTCTCAGGAAGTTTTCTCTCCACAGTGCACTTCCTTGATTTGATTGCGCAAGATAGCTCTCGGGATACCCACCCCGTACCCAGAATCGGTTCAATTCAAAATGAGTCTGTTTATCTACCTCTTTAATCGTAAATGGAGTAAGTTCGATAATTCCGATTCTTCCTGCCAATGATTCTGAGGTTCGCTGTATAAGATCCCGTGAAGCTGACCCCAACAAAATAAATCGTCCGGGACGGCGATTACGATCTATCTCACTTCGCAAAATCGAAAATAGTTCCGGTACTAACTGAATCTCATCCAAACAGATTGTTACATCCTGATTTGCTTGAAAAAATAGACCAGGCTCTTTTAATTTATTCTGATCCTCTATATTCTGAAGATCTAAATAGAGGAATGAATCTGAGTCTTTGAAGAGCATTTTGGCCAATGTGGATTTTCCGCATTGCCTCGGACCTAAAATGGCTATCGCAGGAAATAGAGCCAGGTTCTCCTTCACAAATAAACCGATGTTTCGCTCTAATAAAACGTGCATATCATAAATATGATTTCTAATTTGCACAAAAATAGCAAAGCTTTTCTAAACTACCAAATATTTTCAATCTGTAGTCATACAATTGATTAACAAATGTACTAACAGATGATATATACCAAGAGGACAATGATATAATTATTTTTCTATAAAAACATCATAGCTGGAAATCAATATCCCAGTTACTTCGGAGTAATTGTCGTGCCCAGAACTTACCTGATTTGTTTTAAGATAGCTATCATATGCTTTGTATTGCATATCTGACAGCGATTGGTTCCTCACCGCCATCCAGTGCGCGCTGTTTCGTTGCAGGTCGGCGATGATCTCGGGGCGAATGGACTGCAATAGTGAATCGTACGCGTTGGGCAGTAACCTTCTTACATCGCGTAACAGGTATCCCAGCACCGAGGTGTATCCGCTATAGCGCACCATCGGGTCGCTGCTGCCAGCACACACGATAAAGGCATAGAGGCTGGCTTCCGATTCAGGGGCGATGCCGTACTGGTGTGCCATTTCATGTGCCAGCGTGAAGGGATAGGTGAATGGCAGGCTGTAGTTGTTCACATGGATCTCATTGAAAAAGGGACCGAAATAACCTGAAACACCCATTTTCGAATAGATCGACTCAAAGATCATCGCCTTCACCCTTCTTTTTCCGTTGGGGTCCGGCAGACGTAGCTCCTGGTGGTGTTGATGGTACGACTGCTCAATCACATCACGAACGTCCTCTTTGTCCATCTCATCGGTGATCACGTAAGAGCGGTTGGCATTTGCTATAAAACGGAGGGTCACATTGTGCAGATTCTCTTTGTCGAATGGCACCTCCTCCACCTCATTCCGTGTATAAAAATCATCCCTGAAGTAGGCGATGCCCCAGCTCAGATAGAACCAGGCCACAACGATCAGAGTGAACCGCAGCAGTGAATAAAAGAATGCAGAGAGGGTGATTTTACGCAGTATAACCCGCAGAATCATACCGGTGAACCATATCAATGCCGCAACGATAAAAACATCATATAGTGAAAAAGGGAAAATGCCTGAGATAAAGGAGAAGAGTGTCGCAATCACGGGATAAGCAGTTCGCATATATGCCTCGGAAAGCATTGAACTGCGGCTGAAGATGAAAATCACTGCCAGGAGTGCACCGGCAGCAACAAGCAGACGCATCCATTTTTGCTTATTGGATTTTTTCATTAAAGTATGTTCCCTGTCTGTTTCAATCATAAACAAAAATAGTTATTTTAAATCAGAGAAGAAAAGAATATGGTTTATGGATATCATTCTATTTTAAAGCGATTTCTTCAGGTTTTACAAGAATATTACCGGAGTTAATATATTATTCAGTGGTATAGGCCGTTATAAAGAAGTAATATTACCTTTTATTCTATTCTGGAAGGAAGGTATTCCGTAAATTTGTATTGATAAACACAAAAAAAATATCCTATGAAAACAAAAATTTTTCTTTTGATGATGTTGCTCGTAACAACAACCTGCATGTTGAACGCTCAGATTGCGCAGAATGTACAAGGAACCTGGAAATTAATAGGGAGTAGTGGTAACCCCTTACCGGAAGGATATACCAATATAAAGATGATCACACCCACCCACTTTATATGGACAATGTGTGATAAAGAGGGGAATATTATCTCCGGAGCCAGTGGTACCTATACAATGACTGGCAACACATATACCGAAACAATCCTTTACACTCTGCCCGGGATGAAGACCTGGAAGGGAAAGAAAGCTTCGTATAAGGTAAAGTTCGTAGGGAATACAATATCATTGGATGGGCATCTTGAGTTCGATAAAGAGAGAAAAGTCCATAACTCCGAAAGTTGGGAGAAGATTGATTAAATAACCAGATCAGGGAATTTGATCAGAGGTCAACTAATTTAATTAGCATTCTTCTATCCTACAGTTTCATTAGTTCCCTTTAGTTAAGGATTTAATATGATGAATGCAATTTTATTTCTATTTTTGTCTCTTGCATATAGAATCAGTTAATTTTTCGGTATATGTGACATAAGATGTTGGTTACCTTGTTTAGATACCTCAAAAATGGTGTTAAGTCGATTTTTGTCTGGATTCATTATCTGTGTGGTGTATTACCTTACCAGCTGCATATCTGAACCTATGCCCTCAGGAATAGCTA
The DNA here is from genome assembly GCA_015478855.1 of Proteiniphilum sp. Classification (GTDB taxonomy): domain Bacteria; phylum Bacteroidota; class Bacteroidia; order Bacteroidales; family Dysgonomonadaceae; genus Proteiniphilum. The sequence continues at coordinate 1,589 of JADMKJ010000127.1, read as the reverse complement.
TGTCGTCTGATGACGAGATAGCTGTTTCTTTGCATGCAGACTCATTAGAATTGCTGGAAGGGATTGCTTCCATAAAAAGAGAGGATTATGAAAAGGCGCGCACATACTTACTGAAAAGCGCTGAATCTGAAAATATTACTGTAAGGACTGAGTCATATCTTTATCTTAATTATATCGAAACACGTCTCAAGAATTATGAAAAAGCGCTCATCTATCTGGAGCATTACCATAAAAATGCAATGTCGCTTTTTACCATGGCAAATGATGCCCAGAGGGAAGCATTGTATCAAAAACAGGAATTAAACAGTATCCTCCTTACCATGGAGGATCAGCATAAAAGAAGATGGGTGCTTAGCGTTGCTCTCTCAATTGTCTTGCTCGGCGTATTTCTAATGTGGATATACCTTGAACGTAAAAAAGTTTATTTCTTTTTCAGAAAGAAGAAGAGAGAACTGGATAGGCTCACATCAGATATTCAATCTAAAGAGGATGAAAGGAGTACAATAAGCTATCATACTTATCTGTTGCAAGCCGATATTTTTATGCAGACACCCATCTACGGAGAGATAAAGCAATTGGAAAAACAACAGAAAAGCAGAGAATGCCGTGTACTTACCAATTCTAAACAAGAACAGCTTCAGCAGGAACTTGGCCGGATTTTCGAGTTCTTCCAGCATGATTTGAATAATCTGGGTGCTAATCTGACAGCGAATGATATCAAATTGTGTTGTCTTTCATTATTACCGTTGAGCACATATAGCAAAGCTCTCTGTTTTGGTTCCACTGAAACTGGAATTATCAAACAGCGAAAGCATTATATTAAAAAGAAAATGAAACAAGAGTCGGATTGTGCTTTGCTTTTCGATTTTATATTTTCTCCACGTTGAAAATCTTTTAATCAACCACCCCGGAAGGGCTGTTGGACAGAATGGGTATCCGCAGCACATGCTCTACATACTGAAAATAGTAGAACAGCTTGTGGTTCAGCTCAAAACCATAGTCCACACCTGGTTCATACCCCATAATGGACTGAAAGAATGATCTCCTGCGGGGCTGCGTAGCCAGATAATTCCATTCCGATACATATTGCCTGTTCCAGCTCTCGTAGTACTGTTGGGAGCGGTATCTGGCCGGAGAGTTCTGAAGCATGTACCAGGTTTCAAATCCTGTATCGAAGACAATCAGTTCATATTCGACAGAATCTTCCTCTGCCACTTCACTCCCGTTGGGTTCAATTTTGACCATCCCCTTTGGACCCGAGCAGGCTGCCAGGAATGATACCACAGCGAATAAAAAAAATAATTTTTTCATGCGATAAACGATTTACTATAAAAGGTTTCGGATGGGATATTTGTTCATTAATGTGAGTCGTTTTCTCAGTTTGATATTACCGGGAATGAACAAAAATGTCTGAAATTTGTCTCTATTGAAAGTTCGATGGCTTTGACATCCGACAGAGAGAGAACATCACATCAATTAATGAGAAGAATTATGAAAACCATTCAGTTTAAAACAAATATCAATTGTACCAATTGTCTTGCCAAGGTCACTCCTTTCCTCGACAGGAAAGAGGGTATACAGTCGTGGAA
>JADMKJ010000126.1:14866-16905 GCA_015478855.1 Proteiniphilum sp. | reverse complement strand
GTCATTATGAACCGAAGAACATTTATTAAAAGCTCCTCTCTGGCAACGGCAGCCGTTGCCACCGGTTTCCCCACTCCCCTTTTTGCAAGTGACAAGAAGCTCAAGATCGGCCTTATCGGCAGTGGCTGGTACGGCATGGTGATCGCGAAGGCGGCACTCGAAGCCGGCGGTGTGGAGGTGATCGCCGTCGCCGATGTGGACAGCCAACATCTGTCGGACAGCCTGAACGAGCTGGCATCGCTGCAGGGCAGCCGTCCGCGGGGTTTCAGGGATTACAGGGATCTGCTGGAGGTGAGTGGTCTCGAGGCGGTACTGATCGGTACTGTTACCCACTGGCATGCGCTGCAGTTCATCGCTGCCTGCCGGAAAGGGCTGCCGGTCTATTGCGAGAAGCCACTGGCCTACGACATCGAAGAGGGCAGGGCGATGGTGAAGGCAGCCCGGGAGGCGGGCAACATCGTACAGATCGGTTTCCAGCGGCGGCAGAACAAGGCGTTCAGCAGGGCCAGGGATCTGATCGGTGAGGGACGGATCGGCAAGGTACACCAGATAGAAGCACAGATACACTACAACCCCAATATTGATGACACCACCATCCAGGATCCACCGGCATCGCTCGACTGGGATGCCTGGTGCGGACCGGCACCCATGCTGCCCTACAGTCCCTCAAAAGGACATATGTCGTGGCGCTTCGAGAGAGCCTACGGCAACGGCCACCTGGTGGACTGGGGCATCCACAACATCGACATCATCCGCACCATTATGGGCTACGACATGCCGCTGACGACCGAAGCACGGGGTGGCATCCATGCACTGCAGGGGCAGACCAACACCCCCGACACGCTGAGGGCAACGATGCTCTTCGGTGAGGTGCCGCTGGTGTGGCAGCACCGCCTCTGGGGCACGGGAGAGATCGACCCACAGTACAACAACGGCATCTTCTTCCACGGGGAGAAGGGCACCCTCTTTGCTGCCGACAACCGGCTGGTGTTGAAACCGACGGGCCGCGACAGCCGGCAGGAGGTGATGGAGATACCCTCCCCCCGCATGCAGGAGGAGCATGTGGCTGAGTTCATCCGGGCGGTAAAAACCGGGAATCGGGAACTGATCAGCTGCACCATCGACGATGCCTTCCGCTCCACCGCCACGGTACAGCTGGCAATGATCGCGTATGAGACCGGCAGCAGGGTGCAGTGGGATGAGCAGCGACAGACCATCACCGGCAATGAGGCTGCTGCGGCAATGTTAGCCAGACCTTACCGCGAAGGGTACCAGCGACCGATATAACAGAGCGATTGGACATCCTGATAAGCCTTTACTATTCTGTAATGATCATTCCATTTTTACTCTTTCTGCATGACAATCGTAAGAAAAAATAAACATATGAAACCAACCCTCACCCTTGCATTTGTGCTGCTCACAGGAGCGTTGAACGGACAGGAGTGCTCCATTGTAGCGCAGGACGCAGTAATTGAGAAGATCGAAACCGGCTACGCCTTCACCGAAGGCCCGGCTGTCGCCAAAGACGGCAGCGTCTACTTCACCGACCAGCCCAACGACCGCATCTACCGCTGGGATGAGCAGGAGGGCATCACCCTCTGGCTGGAGGGAACCGAACGTTCCAACGGTTTGTACTTCAACAATGACGACAAGCTGGTCGCCTGTACCGATGAGCAAAACAGGATCATCCTGTTCGAAAGCCGGGAGGAGCGGAAGGTGCTCCTAGAGGAGTTCGAAGGAAAGCATCTGAACGGACCCAATGATCTCTGGATCGCACCCAACGGAGATATCTATCTTACCGATGCTTATTACCATCGCGTCTACTGGCCTGAGGGACAGGGCGAGGGACAGGAAGTGAGGGGTGTCTACCGCCTCACACCCGATGGGGAGGTCACCCGGGTGATCGGCGACTACAAGCAACCCAACGGCATCATCGGCACACCCGACGGTAAAACACTCTACGTGGCCGATATCGAGGACCGGAAAATATGGCGGTACGACATCCTTCCCAACGGCACACTGGAGAACAAGACCTACTT
>JADMKJ010000126.1:1818-14766 GCA_015478855.1 Proteiniphilum sp. | reverse complement strand
ACGCTGGCGTGCAACGTCAAGTTCCTCATCGAGGGGGAAGAGGAGGTGGGATCACCCAACCTGCCCAGGTTCTGTAAGAAACACAAGAAGATGTTGCAGGCTGACGTGATCCTGGTCTCCGACACTTCGATGATCGCCCCCGACGTGCCCTCCATCACCACGGGACTGCGCGGACTGGCCTACTGGCAGGTGGAGGTGACCGGTCCCAATGTAGACCTGCACTCGGGACTCTTCGGTGGTGCCGTGGCCAACCCGATCAACGTGCTGGCGAAGATGATCGCACAGACGATGGACGACGACGGTCGTATCCTGATCCCCGGCTTCTATGACGATGTGGTGGAGGTATCCCGGAAAGAACGCAACTTGATGGCGAAGGCACCCTTCTCACTGAAGGAGTACAAAAAAGCACTTGATGTGAAGGAGGTTGCGGGAGAGAAAGGATACAGCACCAACGAGCGTACCGGCATCCGGCCCACGTTCGACGTATGCGGCATCTGGGGAGGCTACACCGGTGAAGGTGCCAAGACGGTACTGCCGTCGAAAGCCTATGCCAAGATAAGCACCCGCCTGGTGCCCAATCAGGACCACAACAAGATCGCGAAGCTCTTCGTGAAATATTTCGAGTCGATTGCTCCCAAGTCGGTGAAGGTGAAGGTGGAGTACCTGCATGGTGGCCCTTCCTATGTCTGCCCCATCGACCTGCCGGCCTACCGGGCAGCAGAGAAGGCATACAGTGAGGTCTACGGCAAGGAGCCGGTGCCGGTACGTTCCGGCGGCAGCATCCCCATCATCGCCACCTTCGAGGAGATCCTCGGCATCAAGTCGGTGCTGATGGGCTTCGGGCTGGGCTCCGACGCGATCCACTCACCCAACGAGAACTTCCCGCTGGAGCAGCTTTATAACGGCATAAGAACGATTCCCCTGTTTTATAAGTATTTTGCGGAACAGATGAAGAAGTGATGAACCAAGTGGATGGTGGGCTGTTTAATAAGAAAGGTAACAATTTAAATGCAGAAACGATGACAACCTATACCACCCTGTCAGAAGCCATCAACGATCTGGCAAAGAAAGGCTACACAGCCAACTTTAATATCGAGAGCGACTGTATTGTATGTACGGACAATATGATACGACTCCATCCGGATGAATTTCAGATTGACGAGATTTATCGTTTTCAGGAGATGTCTGACCTGGACAACGAAAGCATACTCTATGCCATTTCCTCACCTCTGAACAATATGAAAGGATTACTGGTGAATGCCTATGGTGTTTATTCTGAGACAGCTACAACCGATCTGATCGAGAAGCTATCAGAGTTAAAGTAAAGTGAGCTCAAGTTGTATATGTGGTCCTGACTGATTCACCCTGTAGGTGAATTCAGATGGTCTATATTCATGCTGATCGGCATACTACTACATATGCGATGTAGCGTGTATCTTCAGTTACGGGAGTCAACGACAGGTAGCCGGAAATAACTTTTCCGCCCACGACCTGTAGTGGTGACTCCCGTTGCATTTTCTGATGAAACAAGAGGGCATTTCCCGGCTTATTGAAATAGTCAACCACGTACCGCCCCTGCCCTTCTGACTCCATAAACTGATCATGGAAGAGACATGCCACCATGCCCATGTTCATGCGCATATTGATCTCCACGCAGGGTTGTATGCTGTAGCTTTCACCTGACTGGCAGATCATCATATCCACACCTGCATAACCGGTATAGAACGGGAAACGGGTGGAAAGCTTTTCTAAAAGAGTCTCACGCAGGTGATGTAGCCGGTCGACAGGGATATAGGCTGAAAGCATCTCCACGATTCGCCTGTCGGAGAGCAACTCATTCCCCATATAGGCACCCGATTTGGCGGAGCGGAACATCGAATAACCGGCAAAGCGGGAGACACCCTGATCCAGATAGAACTCCATTGCGAAGTCCTCCACCTTGTTCAGTACCGGCTCTGCCACCACCCCTCCCTGCTCGCGGATCACGCGACGGCACCAGTCGGTCTGCTTGTCGGTGATGGCCCCAAGGATCCGTATCAATCCCTTGCCACTGCCGGAGAGCGGCATCTTGAGCAGTTTATCTCCCGGAAAGGATGAAAGGTAGGCAAGTAACTCTTCCGGTGAATTGAAGTAGTGTGACTCACCGCAGTAGGCAGGCTCCTCCACCTGCAGCTCTCTCAGCATGTTTACTGCATGAAGACGGCCGGAATAGTCCCGCAACATCTGAAGTGCTGCCGGCGATGGTAGCCGCTCCTCCTGCACCCCGCAAGATACCAGTCGCTTCCTCAGGGCGGGATTCCATCCCCAGGGGATGATCACTTCCGGGTGATGCAGCCGGATATCAGCGTAAGAGATAAGCAATGATGAGACAGGTAATATATTGCAGATGCCATGCAAAAAAGACCTGTTCTCTTCACCTTCCGCAATCACCGGCGCACCACGGCCATACCATACCGGCAGCAATGCCAGCTCACCGGCCATCCTTGCAGCTGTTGCCGGCGGTGTGTAGTTTGCTGAGAAATTGGCCAGTGCCAGATCGTTGTCGGGATTGAAGAGATACATCTACAGGTACTCTTTTACCTCAATCTCACCGTTGAGTGCCAGCAGGGCGTTCTCCGCCAGGGCACCCATCTCGTCCTGTCCCGGGTAGACATGCACCGGTGCGATACGGTAGACCCGCTCGATCACCATGTTGCAGAACCACTTGCTGTTGGCGATGCCGCCGGTGATCAGGATCGCATCCACCTCACCTTTCAGTACGGTACCCATGGCACCTATCTCCTTCGCCACCTGATAGGCCATCGCCTCAAGCACCTCGCGGTTCTTCTTATCGCCATCCTTCGCTTCCCGTTCTGCGATATAGGCATCGTTGGTACCCAGGTAGGCCATCATCCCCCCTTTGCCTACGATCATCTCCGACATCTTCTCGTAGCTGTAGACGCCGCTGAAAGCCATCTTCAGCAATTGTCCCACGGGCAGTGAGCCGGCACGTTCGGGTGAGAAGGGGCCATCGCCGTCCAGTCCCTGGTTCACATCCACCACCTTCCCCTTCTGATGGGCCCCGACGGTGATTCCGCCACCCAGGTGCACCACGATCAGGTTGAGATCTTCATATTTTCTCATGATCGACTTGGCATGTGCACGGGCTATTGCTTTCTGGTTCAGGGCATGAAAGATGGATCTTCTCTCGATGAAGGGATGGCCGGAGTATCTTGCCAGTGGTTGCAACTCATCCACCACTACGGGATCGGCAATAAATGCTTCTGCCGACGGCAGTAACTTCGCGATATCGGATGCGATCAGTGCACCCAGGTTGCTGGCATGTTCGCCCCGCTTGCAAGCCAGCAGATCGTCTCGCATGGCATCGTTCACCCGGTAGACCCCCGATGCGATGGGCTTCACCAGTCCACCGCGGCCAATCACGGCATCGATAGACTCTACAGGTACATCCGCGCTCTTCAGCTCTTCATAGATGATATCCTTACGGTACTCATACTGATCGGTGATCTTTTCAAACCGACGTAAAACGTCGGGAGCATGCTTGATGGTTTTCAGGAAGATCACTTTCTCCTGCTGGTAGATGGCGATCTTGGTGGAGGTAGATCCCGGGTTGATCACCAGGATGCGGGTGTTGGTTGCCATAGGTTTGTCATTTAGTAGTTTGTCATTTAAAACTTGTTCATCTTATCACCGCCGCCAGTGCCAGGGAGAGCAGCTTGCTGCGGTCGTTGTCCGACCGCGAGGTGAGCACTATCGGTACGGAGGTGCCCGTCACGACGGCCGCCGTGACTGCTCCCCCCAGGAAGTTGAGTGCTTTGTAGAACATGTTGCCGGCCTCAATATCGGGTGCGAGGAGCATATCACAGTCGCCCGCCACCTCACTTTCGACCCCTTTGATCCGGGCTGATTCACGGTCGAAGGCGATGTCGATGGCGAAGGGCCCGTCAACCAGGCATCCCTGCAGCTGCCCGTTGCGGTTCATCTCCTTCAGTGCTGCGGCATGGATCGTTGCCTCCATCTTTGTGTTCACCTTCTCCACCGCTGCGGCTACCGCAACTTTTGGAATTGGTATACCCAAACGGTGACAGAGCTCCACCGCGTTCAGCAGTATCTGCCTCTTGGTATCCAGGTCGGGGGCGATGTTCATCGCCCCGTCAGTGAGGCCAAACATCTTATGGTAATAGGGTGACCGGAAGAAGGCCACATGACTGAGTAATCCACCGGTGTTGATTCCCTTTTCCTTGTCGAGCACCGCCTTCAGCAGGTCGGCAGTACCCACATGCCCTTTCATCAGCATGCCGGCACTCCCCTCCCTCACTTTCGCCACGGCCAGTTGTGCGGAGACGGCTGCACCCTTGCGGTTATCCAGCAGCTCCATCCCTTCTGTGGACACACCTGCACTAAGGGCGGCAGCAGCAATCCTGTCGCTGTCACCTATCAGCAGAGGTGTCACAAACCCCTCTCTCATGGCGTGATACAGCGATATCAACACATCCTCGTCCTCAGCGGCAGCTACTGCCACAGTACATCTCCCTCTCTCTTTGGCGCGTTGTACCAGCTCTGACAAATCGCGGATCGGCATAATAGTAATATTGAAACTGTTTACTTACAAAAGAACAAATAATTTCGCAAATTATGCATGGTTTTCACCATTTTTTTAGCAAATAGTAAACCGTCGAGGGAGGATCCCGATCTGATTAGACTTCCCTTTACATAACACTTCAGCTTTTTAATTCTTACTGAGCCACGATAATTTCACCAACGTTTTGTACAGGAATATTTTCAGATCTTTGCTCAATATTTCTGCAGCAGGTTCAACAGCTTGCGATCCAGCTGATGTCCGTGCCACTCTTCATATTCCACATCTTTCCTTCCTGAATCCAGCACGCCAAAGTCACCCCGGAAGTTCCACAAAGCCCAGCCGATCTGATGGCTTGTCAGGATCTGCAACAGGTCTTCAAACCAGGCCAGGAAGACATCATGGGGTGTCTCCCTGTAGCAACCACACTCGCCGCAGTGCACGCCCACACCACTCTTCACCAGCTCTGTCCAGGGGCGGTAAAACTCATCCAGCACCCCGCGGTCAAAACGCTGGCCGTCAATGATCCCGGGCCATACCGGCAGGGGTGCTTCATCCGGATTTTTCCATACCCAGCCGGCACGGTAGTGGGAGATATAATGGGGGTAATAGCCCCTGCAGCTCTGTCCCAGCGGTAGATCGGTCAATTCGGGGATCACCAGTGAACCGCCATCGTTGCCATCAGCGATCACCATCCTATCCGCATTGTGTTTCTTGATCACCTCCAGACAACCCATGGCGACCTTACGATAGATCTCACCGGGAATCGGTCTGACCGGTGAAAACTGATCATTCATATCCTCCTTGAAGCAGGGCTCATTGACCAGGTCGAAGCTCAGCTTATCCGGCGAGACGTTCCTGAAACGCTTTGCCCACATGTCCCAGTGCTGATAGAAAGCATTCTGTGCCGCTTCATCTTTCCACAGGTTGAAGGGCTCATGAAAACCGGCGTTGATGCAAAAGCCGGGTGCACGATGCAGGTTGAGGCTCACATGCAGGTTGTACTTATGTGCGAGATAGACAATCTGTTCCACCGAATCAACCGCCTCCTCTCTGAAATCAACCGTCCCCCCGGGAGCTATATCTCTTCCCGAGGAAGGGTCATAATTCAGGTAGCTGGGATAGGCCATGGGGATACGCACAAAATCGAACCCCCAGTCGGCCATCCATTTGAAATCCTGCTCAGTAGCCGATATCAGGTCGGGATCATGCACATACCGGCGGGGAGTGAAATAGTTGAGGATATTAAATCCTCTCCATCGTGGCAGTTTGTTTGTAAACATTTTTTCATCAGGAGTCTCAAAAGCATTCAACGAGGGGTTGACCGCCAGCATGGCGGTCCCGAAAGCTGTTGTTCTTAAAAATTGACGTCGTTTCATACGATATTATTTTATCAATGTGTCCGGATGCCGCATACATTATTTTCATAGAATGAAAAGATGTATATGCCCGCTTTATATGTGATTACTCAAAATGATTATTCTCCTGATGTTGCTGTGATCGGACGAAGAGTTCAAAACCCATTCGGCTGTTATGATAGGGGCATGTCCAGAGATCGACTTTCGGTCGTCCTGTTGCCGGCCTGTTTTCAGCATCTAACCCGCTATACCACCCGCCGTATTCATCGTCGATCAGGTTCTCCTTTACAAAACTCCAGGTCTTCAGTGCTGCTGCAAGATATTTCTCATCCTGTGTGATCTGCCAGGCATTGTAAAACGCCACAACCGACTCAGCCTGGGGCCACCAGTCAATCTTACGGATCAACTGCCCATCTATACTCTCGTAATTCATGTAACCCATCTCTCCGTTCCACCCTTCCACCATTTGCGTATCCACCAGGTTCAAGGCGACTGTTTTTATCTCATCCGACAGATCTTCGTCGCCAAGCGCTTCAGCAGCTTCGTACAACAGCCACGACAACTCGATATCATGGCCGTAGGAATCGATCTCCTCCAGGTTCTCCCAATCCATGGTCAGGTAGAGCTTCTGGTGCCAGGTTTCCCTGTTGATTATCTTTTCGGTAAAAAGGCTGATCAAGCCGCGCAGTTGTTTTTCAAGGAAGGCATCCGGCCATACCTGATAGAGCAGGGAGTAGGCTTCGAGCAGATGCAGGTGTGTGTTCATGGTCTTGGGTGCCACCCCCGCACCGTCATAACCATATCTCTCAGGCTTCGACCAATCCCTGTTGAATGATTCAATGTATCCACCGTTCAGCGGGTCGAAGGCATATTTCTCCAACGATTGAAAGAGCGCAACAGCCTGGTTCAGACTCTCATCATTCCCGGTGGCCCTGTAATGTTCGGCCATACCATAGATGGCATATGCGATGCCATAGGTCTGTTTGGCACTGTTTCCCATGGTGCCGTCGGCGTTCACCGTCCAGTAGGAACCACCCATCTCCTTATCGATAAAATGTTGGATGAAATTGTGCTGTGCACGGTCTGCCAGCACCTTGTACTCCTCCTCTCCGAACAGATGATAAGCTCTTGAGAAGGTCCACAAGATACGTGCGTTGAGCACACCTCCCTTGGGTGATTGAGGGATGGGTGTGCCATTGTTTCGTATCTCACCATAGAAGCCTCCGCCGGGATCAGGTGAATACTTTATCCAGAATGGAAGAATATTCCCACGTAAATCATGCAGGACCTCTTCAACCAACAGTTGTTCCGTTCCGCCCTGAGCTCTGACAGCTGCCATGAAAGGCAGCTGCAGGGCAATCAGCAGAGAGAAGATAAAAATGGCAGGTTTCATCACCTATTGTTTAACAGTTGTTGTGCTGCCAGCACCAGGAACATGTAGTGCGAGGAGCCGCCACCCATCACATACTCCACCTGCTGCCAGAGGAAGGGGAATTCAAGCAGCTCCGGGAAGTCGGGACGGATCAAAGCGGTGCCGGAGACCACCCCACCGGGGATGTATGACCAATCCGCACGATTCAGGCCATATCCCACCGTGGCGGAGACGGCACCCACGCCGGAGGCGAATGAAGCGGTGTTGGAACCGGGGTGACATCCCAGGATGAAGTTGAGGGCGTTGTAGATGTACTCCGGACCGAACAGGTCGGGATAGGCGGTGTGCAGGAAATAATGGGTGTAACCAAAACGCTGTATATCCCATCCGGCACCCCAGATGTTGGGACGATAGGGAACGCCGTAGGGTGTCTCCGCTCCCTGCTCATCCAACTGATCGCGGAAACCCAGCAGGGCATCTCGTACCGCCTTGGTGAACCCTGTATCGTTCATCTTTTTCCCGGCACGCCCCAGGAACCAGCCTACCCGCCCTATATTTTGGGTGATATATTCCGTCTCCTGCAGCAGGTAATCTTTGTACTGATCCTCACCTGAGGTGAGGTAGAGCTCCACTGCTGCATGCACTTTGGCTGATTTCGACATTTCTGTCTCACTCGTCCTGTCGAACAATGCACGTGCTACATCGAGCGACTGCACACTCAGGGTGTCGTTAAAGCCCTTCAGCACACGCGATGCTGCAGCCAGGTGAGCGGCAGTGGTCAACTCACGCATGGGGTTCTCTTCGGTGAAGACCCAGCGATCGTCCCCGTTCCCCGGAGTGTTGTCGGTCATCGCCGAGGCATCGCCCAGCATCACGTACTGACGGAGATCGTTGCAGATGATGCCGCGGTACAATCTGCCCAGGGCGCGGTACCCACCCACCACGGACAATGCACCATGCTCAATCTGCTGCAGCAGATCGGGCTTGCCATCCGGCTGGTGGATCTCCACCACGCGGGAGAGCTGATCGATGGCGGTGGCGTCATAGTCTTTTCCGAACGACTCATAGGCCAGCGCCAGGATATAGGTCTCACCTGCCTGCGATTCCACGCGCAGGTCGAAATCACCCGCATCGTGCCAGCCACCGATATTCAAACCGGGTACAGGATCACCCGGGTTGAACTTCGTCAGGGTAGAGGCACCCTGCACGTAGCCGTCGATATGGTTGAGATCGACCGGGGCCATCCGTGCATCGTCCATATGACAGAAATCATGCCACACCCTATACTTCTCATTCACCCGCACATGGCACATCTGCACGGGAAGGAAATACTCCAGCACCGGCTGCCATACACCGCGGTCGTAGACATCAGCCGCAATGCGGAACACCGACGACTCGGAATCACCATAGCCCACCTGGTAGAGCCCCTCTTCTTTCACCCCTGAGAAATCGAACTTCAGGTAGTTGTATCGCAGGAATTTGCCCCACTCGGTACCCTGATCCGAGACGACTTCCTTCCTGCCATCTTCCGTTATCTTGTAAAGTACCGGCTGCAACCGTTCCGTCTCCCTGTTGTCCAGTTCAATCACGGCCACTTTCGGCTGATCGGGGTGGTACCCTACCTGCGATGTCTGAATCACGGGCTGGTAGAGCCAGTCCTCCACCATGTTGGGTGTGATCACCCACTCAATAGCGCCGTCGGTCCTGCCGGCAGGCACCTCGCTGCGGAGGACAAACCAACCATTGTTGTGGTTCATACGTCCGTCGTACAGTTTCAATTCGGCTCCCCTCGATTCAATGGTAAACCGGTTGTAGGGATCATCGGGGCGCACCGTGAATCGCTTTCCCACGGCGTAGGGCTCCGAGACGATATCATCGGCGATGACGGGACTGTACCCTGTTCCGCTCAACTGCTCCACCGAAGCCTTCCCGGAGGGGTTGAAATCACCCCGATGGGCATGATTGGAAGGCTCCTGCCGTGTGGGACCATTGGGCTGCAGCGGGAAGATCCCTGTCTGCCCATCCATGATCCATGGTTTACCGAAGAGTGTCCCGGGGAACAGCTCCAGGTTGAACCCCACCTTGCCGAGGAATTTTTCGGGCACAGGACGATCCAGATCAACCGTGACTATAACGGTTGAGCCTTCACCCCGTACGTTCACCCTGTAGTTGAACATGAAGTCAGGATATATCATCGGGTTGAAGCCGGTCATGTGACGGGAGGAATCGGGAAAGGTCAGGTGGGCTGTGATGGTATTGGCTTTGACATCCGCATCCCGCCTGTTTTGTTTGGGAACAGGCTGCCATTGTCCCGGCGTCGGCTCCAGGCGGATGTCTCCGTTGGTCGCCACCCGGTTGCCGTGCATGATCAGCGACACCCCACCCTGGTGTCCCTCGGGGTAGATATCGTCATAGGCCATCACCTCGACACCTTTGTTGCGGAAATAACCGGATGCACCCAGCTTAAACTCCTGCGCTCTCATCGAGGTGAAGATCATCAGGCTGCAAAATCCCGACAGAAAGAAAATGATTGTTTTGTTCATGGTGTTTCCCGTGTGTTGAATTGGTACGTAAGTTCTCATGTATGAGTCATCAGACCCGGTAACAAAGATATATTTTTGATTCCAGGTTACAAAATGAACAGGTTAATTGTATCTGTTAGTGTTTATTCCTTTGTGTATCCGGATAATTACTATTTTCGCATTTGGTGTAACCCCGGTACTGATGAGAAACGTATGTTTCCCCTCTACAACCGGATTAAATGAATCGTCTTACTCATCCTCAATATGGCCACAGACAGAGATTTAGATAAATTGACATTGAAGGAACTGGGTCAGTTATTCCCGATAATCATCAAAGAACACTCAGACAGATGGTCAGGATTGTTCAGGGAGGAAGCCAAACATATTACTGATTCATTTTCGCAGTCTGAGATAGTAAGCATTGACCATATTGGTAGTACAGCAATTCCGGGAATAAAAGCTAAACCAACCATTGATATATTACTGCAGATTACCGAGCAGCTGGCTATCTCAAAATTAAAAGAGACATTCAGCTCACTCGGATATCTTATCAATCATCATCCGGAGAATCCCGCGCCACATATGACTTTCGTTAAAGGTTATACGCCGCAGGGGTTTAAAGGACAAGCATACCATGTCCATATCAGATATCCGGGAGATTGGCCCGAGATAAGGTTCAGGGATTATCTGATTAATAACAGTGCCGTTGCAAAAGAATACGAAACCCTTAAGTTGACACTTGCTGAGAAATATCCAAACGACAGGGAGGCATATACAGCTTCAAAAACAGAATGGATTGAAAATATCAATCAATTGACATAATGGATCTCATGTTTTTATACATGGGCTTGCAATCACTTGAATATCTGCAACGCAATACGCGCGCAGGCTTCTGCATCGGCCAGGGCGTGGTGATGGTTCCTGAGCATAAAACCGCAATGTGTAGAGACGGTATTGAGCTTATAATCGGGTAAACCTTTCAGTTGCGTTCTCGCCTCACGCAGGGTGCAGTGAAACTCATAATCGGGATAATCCAACTGATACATTCGGAAACAGGCTTTCAAGCAACTCTCATCAAAAACCTTGTTATGGGCTATCAGCGGTAAGCCTTCTATCAGTGGTTCGATCTGATGCCACACCTGCGGAAAAATCGGTGCATTCGCAGTATCCTCGTAGGTGATGCCATGCACCTTCATGTTCCAGTAGCAATAATAATCCGGTTCAGGACGCACCAGACTGTAAAAGTTATCTCTGATCTCACCGTCCCGGACGATCACCACACCCACGCTGCAAACGCTGGTACGTTGTTCATTGGCCGTTTCAAAATCGATTGCTGCAAAAGAATTCATAAATCAACTAAAAAAAATTACCTATTATGATTATTGAAGAATTGAAATGATATAGGAGCTTACCTCTTTCTCTATTTACTTCAGACCTTGCAATAATTTTGTCAATTGAAAGCAGGTGTAAATTTGGATAGGTTCCTGAAAATAGCTTGCCAGAGATTAGGTGATTGGTATAACTGATGCAGATCAACCTCCCAAAATGATTCCTTGTCAAAGAAACAGAGTTTCTCATTATTCAAAAATAAATTATCCGTAGCCTTTAGTGAGCCGATCGGTATGTCTGAATTGTCCAGTACGATAAAATCGGTATCATTGTTGGATATCAGCGCGTACTGACCATTGCCGGTTATCTTATGATACAGATCCTGCTTCTCATAAACCATTACTGTTTCAAGATCATCAGTCAGGACAAATACCCTACCCTCTGTGGTCATCAGAAAATTGTGCGTGGAGAAATCAGAAAGCAACTCCTTATAGAAATGATCATTCTCTTTCCTGTAAATCTGGGATTCGGCAAAAAAATCCAGGGCTTCGCCATCTTCCAGTCCCAATACCTCTTCAGTAATCAAAGTGCCATCAACAATTGAATAGGTAGCTACTTTATTCTCAAATACCAGAAATAGTATATCATTTACAACCTGGAAATTATGAATAAAATCATTCACTTCCGGAAGGACTGTAAGAAACAGCTGTCTCCCGCTATGCAGATCGAAGGAAGCGAAATAGGGCTCCCCTGTCAATGAGAACCCTCCGTTATATTGTGCATACCCACGATTGATCATATATATCATGGAGTCAAGCAGAAAAAGTGAAGATTTTGAAGTTATTCTCTCCGGCAATGGAGAAGACCATACTACCTCTCCGGAAGGGTCGATCCCGGAAATCATATCTTTCGATGCGAGGATTGTATTCTCATTGGGATCGATCAGCATGTTTGAGACCATCTCAGAATAAACATCAGGCTGCGTTTGCAAAGCATACTGATCAAAAATCAAACCCAGGATTATATTGATCACATTAAAACCGATCATCTTCCCGACCTCTTTCTTTGTGGTGCCGGCCTTGTAAGTCCACCCCTTACCATTTGTCAGATTGATTGCGCTGATACCATCCACTGAAATTAACAGTGTGGAATCGTTGAGCATATATGCATCATCCCATCCTGATGTCCGGTTGATCTTTTTTTCCCACAATTCTCTGCCGTTCGACAGATCAACGGCAGTAAGCTTATTGGACAGGGACCGGAGAGGATATCCAATACCAATACCCAGTAACGGATCAATAAAATAGAACTCATTCCTGTTCTCCCACATCACATTCCCCGTTTCGGGATCAATACGAAAATTCTTTTTCTTCTCAGAAAGGAAGCAGTAGTTCCCCTGTAATCTTACCTCCGATGAATTATAGTTGACAGGCCGTGTCCATTTCAGCTCTTTGTTTGTCATATCCACCATGGCGAGCGTACCACTATTGATGGATGACAGATTGTGATTATACTGATCTCTCAGTTCAAGCAGCAGATAGTCGGAAAAGCCATCCCAGTGCCAGCCTGACAGGCTTCCCGGAACAACGCACCGTGTGGCGGTAACAGGAGCTCCTGTCACATGTGAAACGCCCACTGTGGAATCTGCAATAGAGAACAATTGGGTGGTTGTCTGGCCAAAGGTTATCCCAAAAACAGAGGTTGCCAGTATGAAAAAGAAGATTCGTTTCATGCGATCGATCATATTTAAGGACTCCAACTCAGCAGCAAATTTACGGAAATTAATCC
>JADMKJ010000126.1:0-1718 GCA_015478855.1 Proteiniphilum sp. | reverse complement strand
CGAAAAATATTGGAGTGGCACCCTCTCATTTCCGGCTGAAGTGACTCGAAGAAGTTACTGAAAACAGTTGGAGAGAAATCCGAAGCAACTAAATCCGGATAGCGAGAAGAAGGAAACATCTTTTTTTAGAAAAAATAACGAATTATCACGCAAGGTTTTTCCTTTTCTGTGTTTTACTGATTGAAGCATAATAATTCGAAACGTTTAAAACTATAGATTATGAAGATTACCAAATTACTATTATCAACGGGGATATTGCTCGGTCTGCTCATCCTGCCCTCTTGTCTGGATGATGACGACAATGTAAACCGCAATTATCCCAATGCACTCGTCACCGTGAAAGAGGCAGCTGACGAGACTGTTTTTTTTCAGCTGGACGATAATACCACCCTGTTGCCGGTGAATGTAACATCACACCCCTTCGGCTCCAAAGAGGTCAGGGCGCTGGTCAATTACGATGAAGTAGACGATCCCAGCCAGGTGTATGATAAGGCCGTCAGCGTGAACTGGATCGACAGCATCAGAACGAAGCCGATGGCACCCAATCTGGGAGAGGATAATGATGACGTATACGGGAACGATCCCGTGGAGATTGTTGCCGACTGGGTAACAATAGCCGAAGATGGCTACCTGACCCTGCGTTTCAGAACAATGTGGAGCCAATGGGGAGTCACGCACTACGTGAATCTCATCCCTACCAACAATCCCGATAACCCCTACGAGGTGGAGTTTAAGCACAATGCCAATGGCGATGTGAGTGGCAGGATTGGCGATGGCCTTGTTGCCTTCAGGCTGGATCAACTTCCCGATACGGAGGGAGAAACAGTGAAGCTGAAGCTGAAATGGAAATCGTTCAACGCCGACAAGTCGGCTGAGTTCGATTACCGCACACGCGCTGCAACACCTGCAACGTCAGCCATTGCCGCAGAGAGAAGTGTGATTCCGTTGCAATAAGCCGGTTTATGAAAACAATACACCATTTCAGAATCCTTAAAATTTTTTATTACTAAAAAAAACAGGTAAGGTTGTACATTTGCATTAAGTACAGCCTTACCTTTCAATCGACTGAGGTATGGTGTTATATGACCGGACAAGATTGGTAAATGATTAAAGACGAAAACAGGGAGCGGGAACTTATTCGGCAAATTGTGCATGGCAACAGGATTGCCATGAAGCGGTTTTACGATGATTATTCCGGGTATCTTACCGCGGTATGTGCCCGTTACATCTCAAACGAGGAGGACGTCAAAGATGTTTTGCAGGAAAGTTTTCTGAAGATTTTCAAAGCCATCCATACGTTTGTATACAAGGGAGAGGGATCGTTGCGGGCGTGGTCGACACGCATCGTGGTAAACGAATCATTGAGGCATCTGAAAGCAAACGAGAAGATGCAGTTCACAACCCTTGCGGAGGATGATCTGCCCAATCCGGCAGATGATCAGGAGCCTGACATCGAAGATATACCCACCCCGGTCATTCTGGAGATGATCCGTGCGCTTCCGCCCGGCTACCGTACTGTCTTCAACCTCTATGTATTCGAGGAGAAAAGTCACAAAGAGATTGCTTCCATACTGCACATAGCAGAAAGCAGTTCCGCTTCACAATTGCACAGAGCCAAGGGTATACTGGTGAAAGAGATAGAGTTGTACCGGTTAAAAAAAAAGCACTATGAACGATCAATGGCAAGATAACCTGCGCAATCGAATGGAGCGTCATGA
>JADMKJ010000125.1 GCA_015478855.1 Proteiniphilum sp. | reverse complement strand
ATTTCGCTACCTTAGGACCGTTATAGTTACGGCCGCCGTTTACTGGGGCTTCGATCAAGAGCTTCGCTTGCGCTAACCCCATCAATTAACCTTCCAGCACCGGGCAGGCGTCACACCCTATACGTCCACTTTCGTGTTTGCAGAGTGCTGTGTTTTTATTAAACAGTTGCAGCCACCGATTTTTTGCAACCCTTTTCAGCTTGGTTTGTTCAACTTCACTTACCGAGGGCATACCTTCTCCCGAAGTTACGGTATCAATTTGCCGAGTTCCTTCTCCAGAGTTCTCTCAAGCGCCTTAGAATACTCATCTCGCGCACCAGTGTCGGTTTGCGGTACGGTCAATCAATAGCTGAAGCTTAGTGGCTTTTCCTGGAAGCAGGGTATCACTCACTTCGTGTGCAAGCACACTCGTTATCACGCCTCATCTAAGCCCGGCGGATTTGCCTACCGGGCACGACTACACGCTTGAACCAACATATCCAACAGTTGGCTGAGCTAACCTTCTCCGTCCCCACATCGCACTATTGATCGGTACAGGAATATTGACCTGTTTCCCATCAGCTACGCATCTCTGCCTCGCCTTAGGGGCCGACTCACCCTACGCCGATGAACGTTGCGTAGGAAACCTTGCGCTTACGGCGAGGGGGCTTTTCACCCCCTTTAACGCTACTCATGTCAGCATTCGCACTTCTGATACCTCCAGCATCCGTCTCCAGACACCTTCACAGGCTTACAGAACGCTCTCCTACCACGTGCAATAAATTGCACATCCGCAGCTTCGGTAACTGGCTTAGCCCCGTTACATCTTCCGCGCAGGACGACTCGATCAGTGAGCTATTACGCTTTCTTTAAATGATGGCTGCTTCTAAGCCAACATCCTGACTGTTTTAGCCTTCCCACTTCGTTTCCCACTTAGCCCGTTTTAGGGACCTTAGCTGGCGGTCTGGGTTGTTTCCCTCTTGAGTCCGGACGTTAGCACCCGGTGCTCTGTCTCCCAAGCTGTACTCTGCGGTATTCGGAGTTTGCCTTGGTTTGGTAAGTCGCCATGACCCCCTAGCCAAAACAGTGCTCTACCCCCGCAGGTAATACTTGAGGCACTACCTAAATAGTTTTCGGAGAGAACCAGCTATTTCCAAGTTTGTTTAGCCTTTCACCCCTAACCACAGCTCATCCGCTGATTTTGCAACATCAGTCGGTTCGGACCTCCAGTACCTGTTACGGCACCTTCATCCTGGCCATGGTTAGATCACTTGGTTTCGGGTCTACACCCAGCGACTAATTCGCCCTATTCGGACTCGATTTCTCTACGCCTTCCCTACTCGGTTAAGCTTGCCACTGAATGTAAGTCGCTGACCCATTATACAAAAGGTACGCAGTCACCCCTCAAGGAGGCTCCTACTGTTTGTATGCACACGGTTTCAGGATCTATTTCACTCCCCTTCCGGGGTTCTTTTCGCCTTTCCCTCACGGTACTGGTTCACTATCGGTCGATTACGAGTATTTAGCCTTGGAGGATGGTCCCCCCATATTCAGACAGGATTTCTCGTGTCCCGCCCTACTTTTCTCTAGCTTAGTACCACTACTGAGTTTTCACATACGGGACTATCACCCACTATGGTTGGCCTTTCCATGCCACTTTGTTAACTCGGTAGATATCACTAGAAGGCTCCTCCGATTTCGCTCGCCACTACTTTCGGAATCTCGGTTGATGTCTTTTCCTCTGGGTACTTAGATGTTTCAGTTCTCCAGGTTCGCTTCGCACACCTATGTATTCAGTGTGCGATACCTATTGCTAGGTGGGTTTCCCCATTCAGAAATCTCCGGATCAAAGCTTATTTGCCAGCTCCCCGAAGCTTATCGCAGGCTATCACGTCTTTCATCGCCTGTAATCGCCAAGGCATCCACCATATGCTCTTAGTCACTTGACCCTATAACTTTGACGTCTCTTATCGAAACATCGCCATATTTGGAGTTCAAAGACTTGTGAGGTCTCACACCTCACGCGTTATGCCGTAATGTGAATATCTTTGCAGCCGCACCTTGCGATGCAGCTTTTGAGAATATTCGTCATTACATGAATTCAAAGTTGAATTCGTGTTGACGCAATCAAATAATTGCTGACGGCACGGTCACCTCAAAGGGTGTTTCCGTCAGCAATACTGATTTCGACTCTATGAATTTTTAAAGAACAGCCTATTGATCGGATCGATCAATACAAAAGCAGTCTTTGCAAGACTGCTTTTGTATTGAGTGGAGCCAACGATTATAACACCCTGAGGCGCTATGATTTTTAACAACTTGCGTTGTCTGGTGGAGGATGACGGGATCGAACCGACGACCCCCTGCTTGCAAAGCAGGTGCTCTCCCAGCTGAGCTAATCCCCCTGGGTTTTTGCATTGGAAGTTTGGTGGGTCTAGTTGGGCTCGAACCAACGACCCCTGCGTTATCAACACAGTGCTCTAACCAGCTGAGCTACAGACCCAATCCATTAAAGTCTTTCAACCTTAATAGGTCATCCAACAACCGATAAGTGTGGGCGTTCAAACTTGAACTGCTTCATTTTCCAGAAAGGAGGTGATCCAGCCGCACCTTCCGATACGGCTACCTTGTTACGACTTCACCCCAGTCACGAACCCCGCCGTGGTAAGCGCCCTCCTTGCGGTTAGGCTACCTACTTCTGGCGAGACCCGCTCCCATGGTGTGACGGGCGGTGTGTACAAGACCCGGGAACGTATTCACCGTGACATTCTGATCCACGATTACTAGCGATTCCGACTTCACGCAGTCGAGTTGCAGACTGCGATCCGGACTACGATCGGCTTTCTGGGATTGGCTCCCCCTCGCGGGTTGGCGACCCTCTGTCCCGACCATTGTATGACGTGTGAAGCCCTACCCATAAGGGCCATGAGGACTTGACGTCATCCCCACCTTCCTCCGGTTTGTCACCGGCAGTCCCATTAGAGTGCCCAACTAAATGTAGCAACTAATGGCAAGGGTTGCGCTCGTTGCGGGACTTAACCCAACATCTCACGACACGAGCTGA
>JADMKJ010000124.1 GCA_015478855.1 Proteiniphilum sp. | reverse complement strand
GCGGCGTAACCGTTGAAGTGTCTTCTGGCACGATCGTGCCACCCGATGGCATCGCCGGTATAGGCAGCGCGCCAACCATTGAGCGGCATGCGCCACCCGATGGCACCATGCTGCCATACAGCGCTCTCCTCATCCCAGATACCATCGGCAGCGATGCTTAGTGCCCCTCCCAGGGTGTTGAAAAAAGGATCAGGGGTGTTGATCTTCACCGTGCCTGCAATACTGCTCCGCTTCTGTTCCGCCTCTTCAAAGAGGTAAGAGAGCATCTCCTGTGTGAGCGCCTCGCCATCGTCAGCCTTTATCACCAGATAGACCTCATCTCCATTCACGGATGATTGGGCAACCAGCAGGGGTCTGTTATCGCTCACCTCTGAACGGGTGAGGGCGGAAACGGTGTTGAGACTGTAGGGAGAACCAAGCTTCAGGGTGGTTCCTTCGGAGAAGAGACCGATGGTATAAAGAGGGCCGCCTCTGGTGCCCTCACCGTAGGTAAGCCGGAACGATTCGTCATGGATCGCAAACTGATTGCCCTCACAGGCATCAGCCTTTAGTGCGAACGCCTCGGGATCATCTACCCCAAGGTCACCGTTTCGGGAGAAACGACGGTTGCTGGCACCGCCGAAGAGGGTGACCAGTGTTCCTCCATCAGACAGACCGTTGGCCTCAACCCGCAGGATGAGTCCTTCGGCATCTGCCAGTGCCAGAGCGGTGATCGTCAGGCTGCCCGCACCCAGCAGGGGATCTTTGATCTCGTAGATGCGGCTCCCGGGCCTGTAGATCGATTTCACATATTCCGCATCATTCAACCAGAGGCTTTTCCCGCCGGAGAGCATCCCCAGCTGAATATTCCCCCCCATGTGCGGCATAAAAAGACCAAATTCGGGCACATCACCCGTTTCGATCCTGAAAGCAGTGTTGGTGCCGTAGAGGGCGCGGTTGAATTTCCAGTCGCCGTTCACGATCACGAAATCATCTCCCTCGGGAGTGTATCTCAGTTGTCGCTCCTTGTTATGCCAGGAACCCATCGGCTGAGCAACCACGGAAGTGGCAATTACCAATAGCAGCAACAGCGAAACAAGCGTTCTCATAGACATCATTTTTTCCGGGCAGGTACGGCACAATGGCCGGATCCTCATCTCCCGGTATAATTCGTAATCAGGGCATGGGAGCCAGATCCTCCCACTGCACGTCCCATTTTCCATCTTTAGGGAATCCGGGGGTGTCCACTTCATTTCCGTCCCAGCCGGCACACATCATGGCCACGGCGGTGAGCAACCCCCCGTTACCGGGCAGATATACACGCAGCCGCTCATCCTGGTAGTTGTGTCCGTTCACCAGATAGGTATTGGTTCTTTTGTCCATCAGCAAGGCACCCACGGCTTTCACCGGGTCACCCAGGCGGGCAGCACTCATGGCGGTCATCGGGTAGTCCCATCCCCATGTTTTGTCCCAGTTCCAGTTGTCCCAGATCCAATTCAGCGTATTCTGCATGGTTTCGCGGCGCACCAGCTTCGATTCGGGCATCATACCCAATGCACCCAGCACCGCCGGATGATCGGAGGTGAAGCGGATATCGATGTAGGTGTCGGTTGCATCCTCCGATGCCAGGTAGAGACCATCCTGGTATGCCAGCGGTGAGAGCTTGTCGATCAGCTCATCCCAGTGCATGTCACACTGTTGTCCCAGGCGCTCTCTCCACTGCTGGGCCACCGACATGGCATAGTGCCAGTAAGAGAGCTCAAATGGCGGATTGATCGTCTCGGAAGCACGCAGTGTCTCCTGAGCAGGAATAATACCTTTGAGCAGATAACGTCCTTCCAGTTCATCGTAGGTGGCAAAAGATGCCATAAAGCGGGCGGTCTCTTCCACCAGGAATCCATATTTATCCAGTATCTCCTGTGAAGGATTGTTACGGTAAATCAGCTCAGCCATATAGATGAAATGGGGTTGTTGCCAGATCAGGAACGAACCCACTTTCGAAGGTGCCTCCATTGCCGAGGGATCGGTCATCTTCATCCAGCGTGCACCTTCAAACTGCTGACGCGCTGCGATCTCCTTAGCCTTTGGATAGGCTGTGGCATACCAGTCCATGCTTCTTTCCAGTAACTCCGTCCTGTTCCACAATGCAAAATGAACAGCATGCCACCAGTGCATCTCGAGGTGGAACTTTCCGTACCAGCTGTTGTAAGTCAATCCGGTCTCCTGCGGCGGGTAGATGCCAGCCGACTGGATGGCCATCAGGTATTGTGACAATACTACACGCCGTTCCAGCTCTGCTGCACGCTCATCGGTACTTTTCGAAAAATCAACCGACCCGCCATTTTGCCAGAAGGCAGTCCAGTAATCGGCTGAGGCATTGAATGAGTCCATAGTTGAGGTATCCTCGGTTTGCGGAATCTCTTCGGTAAAGGTGCAGGTGAATGCAAAGATGTCGCTGACCGGTGTGAGCACAAGGTAATGTGCCTCCTTCTCGGTGAGGGTTGCCTCACCCTCAAACTGCAGATTGATGTAATAGACCGTTGAGTCGAGTGTTCTTTTCAGCAGGCAGGAGTGTTCATCCTGCGCCACAATTTCGGTTTGATGCTTCTGCGGTGAGCCCCAGTGGGTGGCATCGTCGGCATGTCCTCCGGTGGGATAGGGAAAGCGCAGGTTCACCTGCATCATTCCCTTTCCGATCAGGGATGATTGAAGTGCCACAGCCAGCTGATCCTGGTCGGGGTGTACCGCTGTTTCCACAACGGCGGAATCTGTACCGATCATGAAACGACTGTGAATAATTCCCTCCCAGAGATCCAGCTCCTGGTTCAGACCGGTGATCTGTTCAGGTAGCAGCTTGTTACCCTCCCTGTCGGTAAGCTCCAGTCCGATGTAACCGAGATGCAGACGGTGTGGGTTAACCCTGAAATAGTCAGCTGCATACCGGCTTCTGCCTGGCTCATTGAACTGTACCGCATAGGGTTCGTCCCAACCCCTGAAATTGTAATCCTTGTGTGTCTCTTCAGTGGTGAAGCCCTCAACATTGGGAAAACTGTGCCACCCCCATTGTGACTGGGTGCC
>JADMKJ010000123.1 GCA_015478855.1 Proteiniphilum sp. | reverse complement strand
CTATAAGGTGCCGAATATGTTCAAATATGTGAGTGGTAATGTGATCGCGCGTAGCTCAAGTGAGTCAGGTCGCACCGACTATACGATTAGCATGATCGTCAATGTGTCAAATGCCACACCGGCAGGATATTATTCTGGTGAATTTTCGGCCGTGGTAGTTCCAGTTTATTAATCTTCAAACTTGCGTTCCGAAGTTTGAATTATGTTAATAAAAATTTGAGAAATCATATTTAGCTCTACTCTATATTAATTATGCTATTGCATGCCCAATAACTTAAAGATATGATTTAGCTATAAACATAAGCGCAAGGGGGCGGCGGTGAGATTTATTAGTAATATTTATAAAATGAAAAATAAAATAATGCGTGTCAGATCTTTGTTGTTGGTTGCAATATTATTAGTTCAATCATCGTTAGCGTTAATACAAGAATCAACTGCATCGGCAGCACCTACCTTTACTGATTATCCCATATCAGCTACATACAAAAAGCCAGGTACGATGACAACTGCCGGGGGTGACCTTTGGTATCTTCAAAGTACCAATAGTACCGTGGCTAGCGACTCCATTGGTAGAATGAGCACCTCTGGCGTAACAACTGACTACGCTATTGGATATCCGTCGGGACAAACAAGTTTTACAGTTGCGGAAATGATTACCGGTCCAGATGGTAATATTTGGATGATTGGTGGTGGTAATAGTGGTGGCGTCTACCTAGGTAAGCTTGACATCTCCACAGGAGCCGTTACATTTTACACAAGCGGAGTGACTGCTTATTCAGGAGGGCGTATTGCAGCCGGCTCAGACGGCAACATATATTATTCGGTTAAAACCGGGGCTTCACCAGCCAAGACCTACTTGCGCTCCATGGATCCGGCAACTGGGGTTACGGCTGCTGTGCAAGATTATGATATATATACTAATATTTACGATATGGCCACTGGTCCTGACGGACGACTGTATATATCTGACGCATACTACAATAGAATTTACGCTTTACCTATTTCGGGTGGTACAAGTGATATCTTTTATCTGCCCGCAAGTGCTGGTAGTTTTATCTCTGGCCCAGATGGCAACGTCTGGTACACAATGTCTGGAAAGATTGTTAAGATGACAACTACTGGGGCGAGGACTGAATACATTCTACCTAGCGGTGTAAAATCTCACAGTCTTGTTGCGGGCCCCGACGGCGCGGTGTGGTTCGTTGATAACACTTACAATGCTCCAAAAATTGGCCGCATTACGATTACTGGAATTGTTACAACATATGCCATACCGGGTACAGGTGTACGTGATGTTGCTGGGCCCGTGCTGGGTTCAGACGGTGCTATATGGTTTGATTACCAGCAAACCCCAAGTGGAGCAGCAAACGTGGGGAGGCTCACGGCAGCACCTACCTTTACTGATTATCCCATATCAGCTACATACAAAAAGCCAGGTACGATGACAACTGCCGGGGGTGACCTTTGGTATCTTCAAAGTACCAATAGTACCGTGGCTAGCGACTCCATTGGTAGAATGAGCACCTCTGGCGTAACAACTGACTACGCTATTGGATATCCGTCGGGACAAACAAGTTTTACAGTTGCGGAAATGATTACCGGTCCAGATGGTAATATTTGGATGATTGGTGGTGGTAATAGTGGTGGCGTCTACCTAGGTAAGCTTGACATCTCCACAGGAGCCGTTACATTTTACACAAGCGGAGTGACTGCTTATTCAGGAGGGCGTATTGCAGCCGGCTCAGACGGCAACATATATTATTCGGTTAAAACCGGGGCTTCACCAGCCAAGACCTACTTGCGCTCCATGGATCCGGCAACTGGGGTTACGGCTGCTGTGCAAGATTATGATATATATACTAATATTTACGATATGGCCACTGGTCCTGACGGACGACTGTATATATCTGACGCATACTACAATAGAATTTACGCTTTACCTATTTCGGGTGGTACAAGTGATATCTTTTATCTGCCCGCAAGTGCTGGTAGTTTTATCTCTGGCCCAGATGGCAACGTCTGGTACACAATGTCTGGAAAGATTGTTAAGATGACAACTACTGGGGCGAGGACTGAATACATTCTACCTAGCGGTGTAAAATCTCACAGTCTTGTTGCGGGCCCCGACGGCGCGGTGTGGTTCGTTGATAACACTTACAATGCTCCAAAAATTGGCCGCATTACGATTACTGGAATTGTTACAACATATGCCATACCGGGTACAGGTGTACGTGATGTTGCTGGGCCCGTGCTGGGTTCAGACGGTGCTATATGGTTTGATTACCAGCAAACCCCAAGTGGAGCAGCAAACGTGGGGAGGCTAGGGTATTAGTCTGGCTTGATGGTGCTTGTGATTGTAAATTTATCTACAGAGAATTCCTGTTAGCGCGTTAAAGATCATGGTATAAACGTTTTTAGAGAATCAAAGACATGAATATCAGTTAATCAACAAATGCTGTGTAAAACTTTAAAAAATATAAATATATTGTTGTCAAAAACTATTGCCTTTTAAATATTACTTATGCTAATATTCGCGGTGAACCCCTTATTATAAATAAGGATCAAAAATATAAAACAAACAGGAGAAATACGAGTATGTATAACACACTCACATCAATTGCCAAGCGAGGCTCTATATTGAGCGCTGCTGCAGTTGTCGTTTTGGCAGCCACAGTTCTGCCGGCAGCGCCTGCATTCGCAGACGCACTGAACCCATTAACTGAACGTTCGCTGCTGCTAAGCAGTTCTGCGCCTGGTTTCCAGGATACTGACGGCTCAGGCAACTCAGAAGGTGCACCAAATGCAAGTGGGGGCAATTTTGCTCCTCCCGGATCTGGTCCAAATGGTAAAAAATCAGGTCAAACTTTTAGCTTTAGAGTAAGTACTAACAGTACAGGCAATCCAGTTAAGGCGATGACTCTGCAATATTGTACGTCAGCTGCTGGTCTTTGCCAGGCACCTGGTAATAACAGTGGTGATGCACATATGCCAACACCGGATGATCGTGCAAGTAATACAACTGGCCATGCACTTTCAACACCTACCAGCGACCTTGAGGTTGTAGCGCCTACTGCTTA
>JADMKJ010000122.1 GCA_015478855.1 Proteiniphilum sp. | reverse complement strand
ACGCATGAGTTTGTTACCGGCATACGTGCCGACAGAAAAGATTCATTCTTCAAAAACCTGCAATCGAGAATTGCAAACGGTTACCGTCGGATGATGACAGGTGATGGTGTGTCTGACACAGGATGCCCGCTGAAAGTGATGCACACGAAATATGCCAAACGTATACCGATGTTCAATGGCATGCACCGTTTTTTGCCGGCATTAATCCTATTGCAAAATGGTCGCATCCGACAGATTCCTGTCCGTCACTACCCCCGCGTGGCGGGAAAATCGAAATATCATTTATGGAACCGACTCACCGGCCCTTTCATTGATTGTTTTGCTTACCGTTGGATGAGGAAGCGGTACATCAATTACCATATCGGGGCCAGTAATTTAGATTGATTATGCAGCAAAGTGCAGTCTGGGTTTATGCGATCGGCTTTCTGGCACAGGCTTTTTTTTCTGCCAGGTTGCTTTATCAGTGGTTTGTGACCGAGAAAGCAAAAAAAGTCCTGTCACCACCCGCATTTTGGATATTGAGCATTATCGGCTCTTTTCTGCTTTTCATATATGGCGTGCTCAGGAGTGATTTTGCGATTATCCTGGGGCAGTTGATTACTTATTATATCTACTTGTGGAACCTGAATATGCAGGGACTATGGGAAAAAGTGAATCCGGTTTTAAGAATGATGGTACTGGTAATCCCTATCGTTGCTATTGCATTCCTGCTCAATGATATAAAAACATTTACCGCTACATTTATCCATAATGAGAATATTCCACTATGGTTGTTAATTTTCGGCGCTGCCGGACAAGTTTTGTTCACTTTTCGTTTTATCTATCAGTGGATCTATTCAGCGTATCACCACCAGTCGCTGCTGCCGATAGGATTCTGGATCATCAGCCTGGTGGGTTCAGCAAGTATCATTGCGTACGCTCTTTTCAGGCTCGATCCGGTACTGATACTCGGACAGTCGTTCGGTTTTGTTGTCTATATCCGGAATCTTATGATTGGACATATAAGTAAAAAACATCCATCGCATAAAACGAGCATGAGAATCATTCACACACAAACAGATGATTAGAGCGAGTGCTATTAATTTAATCGTATGAAACATAAGCACCTGTACCTCTTGTGGTTTATCGCACTGCTGCCGGTAATGATACTCCGCGATTACACACCCGATAACGAGCTTCGTTATTTAAGTATCGTGGATGAGGCATTGCGCAATGGTGACTTCTTCACATTCACCAATCAGGGTGAGATATATGCAGACAAGCCACCCTTCTATTTCTGGCTGATGATGGTGGGTAAAACATTGCTGGGAGGCCATCGCATGTAGTTTTTATCGATGTTATCATTTGTGCCGGCGCTCGTAATTATGGTCACGATGACAAAATGGGTGCAACAGGAGAATGAAGAGATTAAGGGCAATGCAGCGCTTATGCTTATGACTGCGGGTCTTTTTGCCGGTCTTGCCATTGTTGTACGGATGGATATGCTGATGACCATGTTTATCACCCAGGCGCTTTATACTTTCTTTCAAATCTATAAAGGAGAGGCATCGAGAAGAGACCCCTATCTTTTTCCGTTGTATGTCTTTCTCGCTCTTTTTTCGAAAGGACCTGTAGGTGTCATGGTTCCCCTGTTATCAACATTGCTCTTTCTGTTATACCGGCGCAAAATAGGTACATGGCACCTCTATTGGGGTTGGAGAAGCATGCTGGTCCTATTGCTGGGATGCGGTATCTGGTTCACCGGTGTTTATCTTGAATCGGGGAGTGCGTACCTCAACAACCTGCTGGTGCATCAAACCGTCGGCAGGGGCATCAATGCTTTCCATCACAAACGTCCCTTCTATTATTATCTCATTTCAGTATGGTACTCCCTGGCTCCGTGGATGCTTCTCTCGGCAGGAGTGATAGTAGCAGGGATGATCCGAAAGAAAATTCAAACCGGGATGGAGCAGTTTTTCCTGATAATCATCCTTTCCACCTTCGTCATGTTGTCTCTCATCAGCTCTAAGCTCGCCGTATACATGCTTCCTGCATTTCCGTTTTTCATTTATCTCCCTGCGATATTGCTGAAAAAATTCGATTCACAGAACATCTGGCTACGGCTCTCTCTGGCTATCCCGGCTATAGCGCTGGCCTCGTCATTGCCTATCACCGTTTTTTTATCGAAAAGTGCCGACACCTCCTTTATCGGCATCCCATTGGTATATGTTGCAGCGGCAGTGCTCACACTCAGCAGCTTGTTTGTTTTGTATATGCTGTTCCGAAAGAGACGGCTGCATGAGCCTGTCCGGATAATGGCGTATGGGATTTTACTGAGCCTGTTCATCGCGGGATTGGCAATCCCACAGCTGAATCCTTACCTCGGGTGGAGCCGATTGTGTGAAAAAGCATCTCAACTGGCCGATGAAAAACAGCGGTCAGATTATTATGTATACGGAATCTCACGTGCTGAAAGCATGGATGTATTTTTGAAGCAGGACGTTCAGAAAACCACAAGAGAGGCAATTGTGAATAATTCGCTGGCAGGACAACTACTCCTGCTACCGGAAAAAACGATTATCAACGATGCAGGCATTCGCTCGGTAATAGGTGCAAAAGAACAATATAGTGTAGGCAAATATAGGATTGTTGTACTTTAATGAGACAGAATGAAAATATTGGTCACCGGTGCAGCCGGATTTATAGGTTTTCATGTCGTTAATAAATTACTTTTGCAGGGACATGAGGTGGTGGGACTCGATAATATCAACGACTATTATGATGTCCGCCTGAAATATGCCCGGCTGGCAGAAGCAGGGATCAGACAGGAGAAGATAAGAACAGAGGAGTGCGTGCAGAGTGAAAAGTACCCCTCCTACCGGTTTATTCAACTCGACCTGATGGAGAGGGAGGCTATCTTTTCACTTTTCCGCAGCGAGGAATTTAATTACGTTGTCAACCTGGCTGCCCAGGCAGGTGTAAGGTACTCGCTTGCAAATCCGTTGACCTATATCTATTCCAACGTGGTGGGATTCACCCATATCCTTGAAGCATGCCGCCTTACACCCGTTCAACATCTTATTTATGCCAGCTCAAGCAGCG
>JADMKJ010000121.1 GCA_015478855.1 Proteiniphilum sp. | reverse complement strand
TGAACAATCCGATACCCTCCGTTACATCCATCGGCTGATTGACGAGCTTCCCGATACACAACGCATTATCCTCAGGATGAAAGAGGTGGAGGAGCTTGAGATGGAAGAGATAGCGGAGATCTTATCAATGACTGAGAATGCAGTGACCGTAAACCTGTCACGTGCGAGAAAAAAAATGAGAGAGATGATTATTGCAACACAACTGAAAGAAAGAAAACATTATGAACGATATTGATACCCTATTGAACCGGTATTTCGAGGGAAGCACCACTACAGAGGAGGAGAGAATATTGAAGAAGTACTTTGGCAGTGATATGGTTGCACCTCAACATGAAATGTACAGACCCCTGTTTAGTCTGTTCGAAAAGGAGAAACAGACAATTATTGCGCCCTTTTTTGCAGTTCCGGAGGAAGCACAGAAAAGAGAACGGATTACCTCACACAGATTGTGGTTTGCATCGGCAAGCGTAGCAGCAGTAATCCTGTTGGGAATAGTTATTTTTCCATTTATAAGCGAAAGCGACACCGATCCGGACTATCTGGTGATAGTGAACGGGAGTAGAATAGCTGATCCGCAAAAAGCAAAAGAGTATGCTGAAAAAATGTTTACACAGGCTTGTGAAATAAAGAAAGAACAGGTTCACTCCTTGCAGGAAGCAAAAGAGATGATTGAAATGTACAACGCTGAAAAAATCATCGGGGAGGCAAAGAAGGGGCATTACCTAAATACAACACTCAATCAATAACTGTTTAAAATGCAAACAAAAATGAAAAAATTAACTACAACAATGATGCTTGCCCTCACTTTTATCGTGTCGGCATCAGCACAACAAATCGGGAATATTTTCGATAAATATATGGAAGATGAACGTTTTCAATATATTTATGACGGCTCTGACCTTCAGGAGGTGAATGAAAAGGGGCTGAAAAACAACGGGCAAAAGATGCTGATGCTGAATGTTGCGGATGCAAACCTGATGGAATCATTCTCAGATGAAGTACAAAAGGCTGTGAAGGCAGACGGATATGAAAACAGTACTTATGTAAGACACAGCAAGAATAAAGTGATGGGTTATGTAAAAGAGACATCGGCAAGGAAAGATGAAGTCACCTTTATTCAGAACGGGAACGAAAACATAATGCTTATTTGGGAATCCTACACGAAATAGACAACTCTACTATTAATGATCATATTTCCGGGAGCAGTGCGTGATGCATTGCTCCCGTTTTCTATTTTTGACTATCTTTGTCGGAAAAAGTGACGAACATGTTTTCAAACAACAAACCATATCGTGATTTTGCCGAGTACCTCTCTGTAAAATTCCCCTTCAAGGTGCAGAAGATATCCATCAACGCCGGCTTCACCTGTCCCAACCGTGACGGCAGCAAAGGACGCGGTGGATGTACCTACTGCAACAACCAGAGCTTCAGTCCGGGTTACGGCAAGCCTGTAAAAACAATCACGGAGCAGATGGCTGACGGCATCAACTTCTTCTCGCACAAATACCCGGAGATGAAGTACCTCGCTTATTTTCAATCCTACACCAACACCTACGACAGTCTGGAATCACTGACCGATAAATATGAAGAGGCGCTCGCCTACCCCGGCGTGGTGGGATTGATCGTGGGCACCCGCCCCGACTGTATGCCGGACGAGCTGCTCGATTATTTTGAGGCACTCAGCAAAAAAACGTTTGTGCTGCTGGAGTATGGCGTGGAGTCGACGCTCAACAAGACACTGGAGAGAGTTAACCGACAGCACAGTTATGAAGAGTCGGCAGGGATGATCCGCAGAACAGCTGAAAGAGATATCCCTGTGGGTGCTCATATGATCCTGGGGCTACCCGGAGAGACAGAGGAAGATATCCTACACCATGCCGACAGGCTGTCCCTGTTGCCGTTGACAACCCTCAAGCTGCATCAGCTGCAGATTATCAGATATACAGCCATGGCGAGGGAGTACAAGCTGTTGCCCGACTCATTCCACCTCTACGGGCTGGATGAGTATGTCGATTTGTGTGTCAGCTTCGCCGAACGTCTGAATCCGGAGATTTACATCGAACGGTTTACCTCCCAGTCACCCAAAAGGTTGTTGATAGCCCCCGACTGGGGATTGAAAAATTACGAGGTGACCGATAAGATCATCAAACGGTTCAGGGAGAGAGAGACCTGCCAGGGGGCTATCTATAAAAGGAAAAAGGTAGCGGGGTGATGTGATCGGCCCGAAATACCTCAAGCAAGGGAGCGTAGCCTGTCATGAAGATACGACCTTGATAAGAATTATTACGTGTAGAAAAGAGATTTACATCCGGTAATTCCAGCTACGTTGAATATATTTCTCTTTCTGCAGCGATTCAATCTCAGCAATTTCAGCCGGATGCAGTACCGTCAGCTCTTCAGAACCCAACAGTGTGAGCAGCTCATGAGAGAAGAGCTCAAAGAAGAGTTGCGTATCCGGGGCGTCCCCGTTCATTGAGGATAAATAACTACGGATATTGATCACGGGACTGGGGACTGAGGCGGTTGCTTTTTTAATCCTGTTTCTGTCGTCCGATGTGAGCGCCCTTTGCAGCATCTGCAGATTGGAATCATAAAGCAGAGTGCCGTGATGCAGCTCTCTCCCTCTCGAGATATGCGATGCGGTACCTGAAATCTTGAACCCATTGAGCCAGAGATCCTTCCGCTTTCCAATCGCAACAGGGATATTCATTCTATGCAACACCTTCACGACAGGTTCCAGAAATGCAGCGCTTAGCGGGGCATCTCTTTGGTCACGGATAAAAGCAAAATTAAAATTACCACTGTCGTGGTAGACCGCACCCCCACCCGACATACGTCGTATGATGCGGATATTGTTGTCGATGCAGAAGTCGATATTCACCTCGTTAAGCACCGCCTGATTCGATCCGATGATCACACTCGGATCGTTCAGATAGAGCAACAGATAATCCTCACCCTTTTTTGAAAAGAGAAACTGTTCCGCAGCCAGATTAAATGCAGAGGTGGTGGAGGGGGAAACGATCATCTTCATGAGTGGCCCTTTAGTTCATAAAGTTAAACCGTTTGTAATATTCGATGGTCTCTCTGGTAAGAATATCAAGTCTGACATAGTTCTGGACTTTTACCGGTTT
>JADMKJ010000120.1 GCA_015478855.1 Proteiniphilum sp. | reverse complement strand
ATAAAAATTACTGCTGCAGCTACAAAAGTCCAGCTCACTTTAAATTGTGTTTTTAGATTCATCGTAAAAATATTTAGACTAAGACTGTTTTTCTTCTACCTTAAGGATATGACCGGATGGAGTGAATTTCAAGCCTGGATGAACAGCTGAATCTATTGTTCCGGCATAATCCTAATAAAAAAATAATCCCACACCACTTTTTTCGACTCAGAACTACAAACAATATAGTTGGTATATGGATTTCCCAGATAGGTTAACTCAATCGCATAGACCCTATCACCTTGTTTTACAGTATTGGCAAAGGCAACTTGCCTTGTGAGCCTTTCAATGATCAGGTTTTCAAGAATAAACTCCCTTGCATCGTTTATTGTTAGGTCTGTAACCTTTTTATTACCCTCCAGTACAATATCAATATAATTTTGAGATAGTGGTTCAAGGGATGTAACAGTATGACTACTGACTTGTTTTGAATACCCTGAAGAGGTAGTGTCTGAATATTCCTTATGATACTGATAATTGAATAGCTGTAAAGTATCCATATCGAACTCTCTGGATAGCAGATCGCGGGCTTGCATTTGGAAATCATCCGAAAGAATTTTCCGCATGCTGTCTGTCATTCCTCTTGTATCATACAATTCAGTATAGGCATAACCAGGTTCAATATAAAACTCCTTGATTTTAGTTCCTTTCGAATCCATACTTGTACTACCTTTTGTACTTGGATTGACAGGCTTGTCGGACGAGAAGAAATTCCGGTAATGATTGTACCGATCTCTGCTTGAAAGTGTTTCAACAAAATAAATATCCGATAATTCGTAGTCTTCAATATTGGTAATGTTCTCCTTTGTCCAATTACAAAGCAAATTTTTAAAATTATCCTCGTAGTCCGTTATAGGACTGCCCAATTCATAAATAGATACAGACTGAGCCTCTAAGCCAATAGATTGAACTAACAGGAAGGTGAGCAGTATAATTATTTTGGAGTTCATTGGTATATAAATTTAATTGCACAACAAGGTCGATATCGTCTGATCAATAAGTTTTAACACGACAAATATAACAACTAATATTTAAAACATGGAATAGATTTATTTTTCTGATATTCCAAATGGTGCAAGAAAATAACCGGGTGCAATGCATTATCATAGATAGGATGCACTATTTGCCCTGTTCTTTGCTCTGTTTCACGATCGTTTTTGCCTCGACAAGCAGTTCTCTGGAAACGTGAGCGATATTGTAGATCAGTCCTAACTTTCTATTTTCTGTATCGTTCTTCAACTCTGCCATACTATCTTCCCATCGGTTGGTAAGTTCGAGATAATTATTATATTCTGTTTCATTGTCAGGGCTCTTAAGCGACTCTGATACAAAATGCAGGACACTGCTTATGTCGCGACAGAACTCACGCTCTTTTTCCGTTAACTCAATGGAGTACTTGTGTACACCGAACGCGGAGATATAGGACAACAACGCATGATTCAGGTTGGTGATGTTAAATGCCTTGTTTTGGTAAAGACGCGTGCTCTTGGGTTCGATACGCATCCCTTTCCATGCAGAGGTGAGTGCATTATCTGCGTTATTGGCAGTACGCCGGTTATGAAGATAATCCTCCTCGTTAACAGAACCATCATAGATGCTCTCGAAATAGCGTTTATTCTTCACCACTGCTGTATGCAACAACTCCGGAAGTTGCTTGTACTGCCAGTCGGGCCATACAAAACGGACTA
Source organism: Proteiniphilum sp. (assembly GCA_015478855.1). GTDB lineage: Bacteria > Bacteroidota > Bacteroidia > Bacteroidales > Dysgonomonadaceae > Proteiniphilum. The sequence continues at coordinate 1,406 of JADMKJ010000120.1, read as the reverse complement.
CCAGAAAGGCAAGGATACCGCCAACAAGGGTGTCCACAATACGAGGGATCATCACCGCCACCCCCTCGCTGGAGAGGAGGTTGAAGGCAGCCAGCACAAAGATGGTGATGAAGATGGCTGCTACCACATAGTTCTTTTTCAACCAGTAGTAGAAAGCATAGATCGATCCCAGCAGGAGGAGTATCTGACCGGCATGCGTGGGCAACAGATGAGCAAGTATGACTCCCAGCACTACGCCCAAAAGAGTCCCCAGGACACGGTGAAACAGACGCATACGTGTTGCGCTGTAGGTCTGCTGAAAGACAATCAGTGATGTCAGAAGAATCCATGCTCCTTTCTCGAAATGGAGCAACTGCATGATTCCATATCCCAGTAACCATGTCAGGGTAAGCCGTACAGCAAAACGAAAACGGGGATGCCTGGGTGAGATGATTGTCCCTATCCGTTTTCTTTCCGGTTTGCGTGTATTGAACTCGGTGACATCTATCTGAGCAACGGTTTGCTCCTCCACCCGCAGACTTCTCTCCAGTCCCGTCAGGTTCCCCATCAGTAGAGATAAGGTTATATAGTGTGATTCTCCTCTCTCCTCTTCAAGCATATTCTGCAAAGCTGAAGTGGTCCATCTAAGTGAGATGGGATGCTTATAGGGTTTATCGGTGATCAGTGATTCTGCATAAAGATGCATTGCCTTTGCCAGCTCATGCATCAGCTGCCCAAACCCCTCAATCAGTTCGGTTTTTTCCACCTGACTTGACAAGAGATCATACTGCTCATGACTCGATATGGCCCTCTCCTGCATCTCCTGCAATAAGAACCATTTCCTGTAATAGCTGTTTACTATCTCAAGCGAATCGGGATTACTTTCTTCAGAGTAGCTGTAAAGATCGTTCTTACAAGCTTCAATCTGTTGTGCCAGCTCAATATTCTTTTGCGCCAGCTTGTTTCGTATCTCTTTCTGCACCTGCGGGTTACTAGGAAACAGATTGGCTTTCACTTCGATATACTCTGACAGATATTGAAATCCGCGTGCCAGCTGATCCTTTAATAGCCGATAAGGTCTGTGATACAACAGCAGGATAGAGATGACGGAATAAGATAATGCACCGATGGTGTAGAGCACGGGCTGATGGAACCAGACATCACTCGTACCGGCACCCAGCATCGTATATACCAGAATGAGCATCGTGCCGAAGGTTACACCCTGAAGACGTGAACTCAGCCCTCCCAACAACAGCAGGCTGAATGCCATTATGGTCAGTACAACAGCGAATATAGCAGGAAAGGGCAGGAACAGTTCAACCAGGGAGCTTGTGAGAATGAAGAGGATCAATGCAATGGCTGCCGATTTCAACCGTCCCCGCGGATGGACATCTGTCTCCCCCAGTGCCATGGCCACCACCCCCAGT
>JADMKJ010000119.1:86989-88228 GCA_015478855.1 Proteiniphilum sp. | reverse complement strand
TCGCTTCTCACATAGGTAGAGGTGACCTCATAGGTGAGCGACGTTGTCCCGGCGGGTGCTGAGATCAGTTGTGCCGATCGCGGGTAGAGCACTATGCGCTTTGTGCCGTTGCCCTCTTTCAGTTCCAGCTCAAAGTAGAGGTCGCTGTTGTTTCGTATCTCATACCAGTTTGTTTTGTTTCCATTGCCTCTTACCTCTGTATAGTGTGAGGGTAGCAGCTCCACACAAGCATCGAAAAGGGGGCGTACATGCTCCTCTTTACCTGCCAGGTATTTGCTTGACCAGGCAACGGTCCTGCCTGCATCGAGCGCTTCGCGTATTCCTTCCGGAGTGCGCTCTTTGGCCATCACCAGCGTCATGCTGCGATGTACATAATCCTTGCTCGTGTCGTACTCATGCGCCACCAGGTTGTGGATGTCGGATGAGCCCATCACTGTCAAGTCCTTGTCGATGCACCAGTCGAGGGCTTTCAGATGAATGTCGAAATCATTGATCACCTCAATACCATGCAGTGCCTTGCTTCTGTAGAGATCCTCCACGAAGTCTATCCACTCGTACGACCCCTCAATGTCGGGCTGCCAGCCGGGGTGGTTCCAGAAGATAAAGGCATGCTGGGCAGCTGCTTTCATCACTGCTGACCGGTCCTGTTCGCCGGAACGATCTTCGGTATAACCCGATGCATCGCCGGTAAAGATTGCGTTGAAGTGTCCCGGTGGGGTGTTGCGGGTTATTTCGCTGCCCTTGACAAGCAGGATGTTGCTCATTTTGGCGCTCTCCACCAGTAACGCGTAGCCACGATTATGTGCAACGTTTACATCCTCCTTATGAGGGGTGTATTCAATATGGTCGGTGATGGCTAGTGCGTCGAGCCCTTCTTGCCAGGCCTCTTGATTGCGCACATAAGGCCATACATGTCCGTCGGAGAAGACCGTATGCGTATGGAAATCGCATTTCAGCACTTCAAAGCCGTTCACAGCGGGAATCATAATGTTTTCCCTCCGTACGGGACGGCGGTTTTCATCGAGATAGAGCATCCCTTTCCCGTTGTTTCTCTGCGCATAGGCAAGTGTGGGGATTAAGAAGAGACCGATCAGTAAAAAGTTTTTCATGTCTGTTTTATTTTAATTATCATCACAACAAAAATAAACAATCTCTTTGAAATTGTTGTGATGGTCAGTAAAATGATGCAATGAATTATTTCTTTTACTGTGCAACAAAACGGGGATTTCAATTGCTGAA
>JADMKJ010000119.1:84903-86889 GCA_015478855.1 Proteiniphilum sp. | reverse complement strand
CGACATCATCAGCTCGCCGGGGTTGGCTGTCTGCGGACATTGCGTGGTGCACTCGCCACAGTAGTAACACTCCCAGGGTTTCAGCGACTGCTTCAGCTCCTCTTCCAGTCCCAGCGCACTCAACCGCACCATCTCACGCGGGAAGGAGACTTCGGGTGTTGAGAGTGAGCAGACGGCGGTGCAGTTGCCGCAATTGTAACATGCGTTGAAATTGACAGCACCATATCTCTTGAGCTCTTCCGAAAAGTGGGGATTTATTTTACTTGCCATTATCTTACCAGTTTATACGAATAGTATTCGTCCATATCATCGATCTCACCTGTGGCCACAACACCATACTTCACCAGCGTCAGGAGGAAGTAGGTGACTTCATGTGTAGGCATCTGCAGCTTCTCAGAGAGTTGTGCGATGGTCATCTCCTCCTGCTCCAGCGCGCCGGTGATCGCTTTCTTGATCCTGTTGAACGCTTTCAGTTCCTCCTTTACCCGTTCGGGTACACCCTGTTTCTCCCTGAGGTAGCGGGCTGTTTTTCCTATTTCTGCTTTCATCGTTTTATACCAATGCGTCAATCATACTCTTTATCTCTTCACTCGAATAGTTGATCAGGTTGATGGCGTCGGGGGGACAGACAGGCGCACACATGCCGCAGCCTTTGCACACCGAGTTGTTGACCACCGCCACTGTTTTGCCCTCTTTCTCTTTCTGCAGGATCGCATTGAAAGGACAAGCTTCCGTACATTTGCCGCACCAGGTGCAGGCGTCGCTGTTCACTTCGGCCACGATGGGCTCTGTCTCGAGCACACCCTTGCTGATGTAGGAGTAGGATTTCGTTGCTGCCGAGAGGGCGGAGTTGAGCGACTCCATGATGTTCTTCGGGCCCTGGCAGGCGCCTGCGATGGTGACACCGTCAATCACCGTCTCCACGGGCCGCAGCTTCATATGCACCTCATTGAAAAAGCGGTCTCTCCCCTTCTGCAACTTGAAGAGTGTGCCAACACTGTTATCGGCACGGGGTACCATGCCGGTCACCAGTACCACCAGGTCTGCATCGACCTCCAGCTCCCTGTTGGCGGAGAGGATATCCTTGATGGTTACTTTGGTTTTACCCTTCTCTGTGATAACTTGCGGAGGAGTGTCGTCTGTCGACTGGAGATAGATGTCGCCCAGCGCCAGTGACTCGGCATAGAGCAGCTCCTGCTTGCCATAGGTGCGTATGCCGCGGTTGAGATGGAAGTTATGGATCTTTTTAAATTTCTTCTTTGCCTGTAGGGCGGCGTGAATTGCCGCGGTGCAGCAGAAGCGGGAGCAGTAGGTGTTCTCGCCGTTGGCCTGACGGCTGCCCACGCAGTAGATATAGGCGATGTTGTGGATCTTTCGCCCTTTGTATATCAGTTCTGTGTCGCTGGCACGGTCTATCAGCTGCTTGAATAGGGGTAGCGTGATGACGTTGTCGCTCTGTGCGAAGCCAAACTCACCCTCCTTAGGGGTGTAGGAGTCGAAGCCGGTGGCCACCACCACTGAGCCCACGTTGAATTCGGCAGTCTCCACCGGGTCACCCGCCTGTTTCGGCCTTTTGCGCACTTTCAGGGTGAAGTCGCCGATGCTTCCTTCCGATGAGATCACCTCTGTGCCGGTCATGATGGTCACATTCTCCCGCTGAAGCAGATCTGCGTAAATGCGGGCGGTCAGCTCGCTGCCGCTCTCGTCCGACATTGAGAGCGGACCCCATGTGGCGGTATGTCCGCCTACCTCCTGCTCCCGCTCTATCAGGATCACATCTGTCTTTTTATCGGCAAGCGATGCTGCTGCCTTCATACCGGCGATGCCGGCGCCAATCACCGCGATGGTTTTCTCCGCCTCAAACTGATTGGGGTAGAGCGGCTCGGCGTAACGCGATTTGGCGATGGCTGCCTTGACCAGGTGTATCGCCTTCTCTGTTGCCCCCGGCTTGTCGTCGGAGTGCGCCCATGATGCCTGTTCGCGGAT
>JADMKJ010000119.1:0-84803 GCA_015478855.1 Proteiniphilum sp. | reverse complement strand
CCGCCGCAATGGCAGATATATACGCCTATTCTCTCCTTCATACTTCCTGATGCTGAATGATGTAACTGATTGCTTCTGATGATGCAGCACCTGCCGAGAGGATGGAGTCGGGGATATCCATCGGTGCTGAGGCGGTGCCGGCCACGAAGACCCCGCTTATGCTTGTTCTGGAAGGGCTGCCCTGCAGATCGGTCTGTGCGACGAACCGGAAGGGATCCAGTTTCAACGCTCCCTGCGGGAATATCTTCCCCGCGTCGGGATTCGACCGGGTCCCTACCGAGAGCACCACCATGTCATGTTCTTCCTCTTTGACAATCCCTTCACTGATATCTTCATACCGCAGGATGAGGTTGCCGTTCTCCTTCTCTCTGATGGTGCCGATCTTGCCCTTCACGAAGGTGACACCCATTCCTTTTGCCTGCTGGTAGAACTCCTCGAATCCCTTGCCGAAGGAGCGGATGTTGATGTAGTAGATGGTGACATCTGCCATCGGCAGGGCACCCATCAGCAGCTGTGCCTGCTTGATGGAGTACATGCAGCATATCTGCGAGCAGATGGGGTTGCCCACCGAGGCGTCGCGTGAGCCGGCACAGAGCACATAGGCTATCTTGTCGGGTACCTTCCCGTCGCCGGGCCGCAGGATGGTGTTGAAGGGGCGGGTGGGGGCGATCTCACGCTCCATCTGCATGGAGGTGATTACGTTCTTGTGCTGCCCATACCCGTAACGCGGTATCTCCAGGGGATCGAAGAGCTTGAAGCCGGTGGCCATCACCACCGTGCGTGCATGCAGCTCATACTGCTCCGGCTCCATGGTGAAATCGATACAGTGGGTGGGGCAGACCTTCTCGCAGGCGCCGCAGAGCGTGCAGTTCTCAATGTCGATGGCTGCCGCCTTGGGGTTGGCGATGCTGAAGGGGATAAAGGCAGCCTTTCTGCCAATCAGCCCGTACTGATACTCGTCACGTACACTCACGGGACAAGCCTGCTCACAGAGCTGGCAGGCGGTGCAATCCTCCACATGCACGTAACGTGGTTTCTTCGTGATCTGCGCCACAAAATCGTTCTCCGATCTCTTGACCATACCTGTCACCTCACTCTCGGTGAAGATGGTGATGTTTTTATGCCTTGCTATCTCCGATATCTTGGGTGTGGTGATACAGGCGGAGCAGTCAAGGGTTGGGAACACCTTGCTCAGAAGAATCATCTTCCCGCCCAGGGAGCGCTCTTTCTCCACCAGCAACACCCTGAAGCCGGTGTTCGCCAGATTGAGCGCCGCTTCACCTCCGGCAATGCCTCCACCGATTACGAGGGCATCGTAATGGATTATCTTTTTCTCTTCGTTCATCGCTCTTTATGCATGGATTGTTTTTATCAGATATTCGTTGAAGCTGCGTACCTGCTTCACGAACGCTTCGCTGCAGACGGAACAGATGGCGGCCATGCGCAGACGCGCCGGATCAAGGCTCTTCTCCTTCATCCTGTTATGCGTGTCTGAGACCAGGTTGCCTGTCTTCTCCGTACAACTCTCTCCAAAGACACAGTCACTGCCGTCAGCCGCGATAAACACCCCATCGAATCCTTTCTCGTAGGCATGCAGTATCCAGTCCGGTTTGATACCGCTCGAACAGGGCACCGTGATGGTGTAGACTGTCGGGGGGTAATGCAGTTTCAGCAACCCCGCCATGTCGATGGCGGGATCGGAGATCTTCTCCGTTGAAAAAACCAGTATCTTGGCACTTTTATTCATAATAGCCCAATGGTTATTTCTTCTTCATATATACCTTGAAGTATCCGTTCTCCTCAACAGCGCCGAGATACTCATGACCCTGTTTTTTGCACCATTTGGGGATATCCGACTTGGTTCCTTCATCTGCCGAGAGGATCTCCATCACATCACCCGTGCCGATCGTGCCAATTGCTTTCTTCGCTTCAAGAAGCGGTCCCGGACATGCTGTCCCGCGTGCGTCTACCGATTTTGCTACTGTCACTGCTTTTAATTCTTCTGTTGTCATCATTGTAAATATTTATTTATTATTATTTTTTTTCTCAGTTGTCAGTTTGTTAGCTATAAGTTATAAGCCGTAAGCCGTAAGCCGTAAGCTATAAGCAATCAGCTTTGAACTTCAAACCTCCCAACCTACTAACCTACTAACCTCCTTACCTTGTAACGTTAAATAAACCACTGCATGCTGCTCTCGCCTGCATCAGCCACGAATGTGGTCGCACCGGCATAGCGAAGATGCGGGTAATCGATCATCTCCTCTTTTTTGAAACCCATCAGGTTCATCGACATCTCGCATACCGTGATCTCCACGCCCAGATCGGCTGCCTCACGGAACATCGCATCGAGTGACATCACGTTTTGTTTCTTCATCAGGCTTTTGATCATCACCGGCCCCATGCCACACATATTCATATTGGAGAGCTTCAGCTTGTTGCGCCCTTTGGGAAGCATCATGCCGAACATCTTCGAGATAAAATCTTTATTCTTTACCTTCTTTTTTGGGTCACGCAGTGCGGAGAGTGCCCAGAAGGAGAAGAAGAGCTTCACTTCGGAGTCCATCGCAGCTGCCGCCAGTGAGATGATCATCGCTGCCAGGATCTTGTCCATATCGCCTGAAACGATGGCGATGGATAGCTGATCTTTTCGTGATTCCTCGAGGAGCGTTGTTTTCGCTTTAATGTTCTCCAGCTCTTGTTGAAGCACTTCCATTGAAAGGGGAGTAGATTTTTCCATAAATCGTCTGTATGATTTTGTAAATGAATAATATGCAAATTAAAGAAATAATTCTTCAATAATTATTTTTTCTCTGGTGCATATTTTTACTTTATTTTGTGAGATATGTCACATCTTTCTCTACCTTTGTTGAAGTGATCAGTAATCAGATGAGATAGACAGGTTTAATGAAGTGAAAGAATGAGAAACGAATGCATCGACTGTGACTGTGTGTTGAAGTCCTCTGTAGAGCTGAAAGATTGCCAGATGGAGATGTTGGGCGGTCACCATGCGGTGGTGAAATTCAGGAAAGGAGACTCGATCATCAAGCAGGGAGTGTTCTCCACCAATGTGGTTTTTCTCCGTAAGGGGATGGCCAAGGTGCATCTCACCGGCCCCTCACGGGAACAGATCGTGCGCCTGGTGAAGGCGCCAACCTATCTTGGCCTGCCCACGACGCTTGGTGATAAGATTAACCAGTATAGCGTGACCGCTGTGCTCGATGCGGAGGTCTGCTTTATCGATCTGGAGGTGTTCAAGAAGTTGAAGAATGAGAACAGTGCTTTCTCGGATTATATCCTGATGGAGCTCTGCAAGAGTGAGCTTGAGGCTTACCGGCGTTGTGCCAGCCGTACACAGAAGCAGATGAGAGGGAACCTTGCCGATGTGCTGCTTGAATTTTCGGAGCATCTTTTTGAGTCGGATCAGTTTACCCTTCCCCTCTCGCAATCAGATATAGGTAACTGGGTGGATGCGGGCAGGGAGAGCATCAACCGCGCCCTCTCGGAGTTTATCCAGGACGACATCATAGAGATGAAGGGAAAAAATATGAAGATCACCAATAAAAAATTACTGAAGATCATCAGTCAGAACGGTTAAGGTCAATTATCCTGTTGCCGGGAGTGATTGAGCAATCTCTCTCTTATTTTAAAGACTCACCTCTCATGTCAGACGGTTGCAGCTAAATCTTTTACCTGTCGGAGTTTCGCAACCCGTAAATGCAAGTGATCTCTACAAGAGTGAAACCATTCCGGACAGCGGTTATCCCAGCCGCTCAATCTTCTCCAGACCGGGGCGATCAATAATATTTATACCCTTCCCCTCGAGCACAATCACCCCGTCACGCTCAAACTCTTTCAGCAGCTTGATGGCGCTCTCTGTAGCCACAGAAGCGAAATTAGCCAGGTCCTGCCGGGAGAGATGAACGAACACCTCCTGCCCGGTGAAGTCATCACCACTCAGATAAAGAAGCGCAGATGCCACCTTCCCCCGCATTTGCTTGTAGGTCATATTCGCGATGACAGTGAGCAGCTGTCTTTCGTTGCGATAATTGCGTGAGGTGATGCGCATGGCGAACTCCGCGTTGCGCAGCAGCAGGGTTCGCATCTTCTCCCTGTCAATCATACAAACCTGTGTGTCGGTAAGTGCCACTGCCGAGGTAGCATGTATCTTCTCCCCGAAAAGGGTGGAGAAGGCGAGAAAATCACCCGCTTTGGCCAGCTGCAGGTTAAGCTGCTTCTCTCTTCCCGTTTGCAGGTATACCTTTACAAGGCCATCCATAATCAGCAGTACATGGGTGGAGAATGCGCCCTGTTTAAAAAGATTCTCCCCGGCAAGATAGGTCAGTTCCGTCTTTCCCGAACTGATCAGTGCCAGTTCATCCGGTTTCAGGTCCCTGAAGCAGGCGACCATCTTTTCACAGTTATCCATCTCCTCTTTCATTTCACGGTTCATCACATCAATTTTTTTCAAAGATACAATCTTTTCCGGAAACTGATTTCCGTCAGCCCGATAACTGATCTATTTCATCCTGTTTCATGGAGTATGTCAGTCCTTTTTTTTCGTTCCCCATTTCATTATATCCTACCTTTGTAACCGGAATTAAATCAATAAAACAACAATAATATGAAGTACTTAAGAACAAACATTCAGGAGATTGAAACTGCGGATGAATTACAGAGGATCATCAGCGAGAACGAAAATGTGATGGTGTGTTGCGGCCGTATGGGACCTATGTGTATCCCGGTATATGAGATTATGGAAGAGCTCGAAGAGGAGCGTCCCGGGGTGAAATTCTACTCAATGGCATTCGATAGTCCCGAGTCGGGCGTGATTCGCAATGCACCCGAATGTCGCGGATTTATGGGACTGCCATTCACCATGTATTACAAAAATGGTCAGGTAGCCAGGGCAACAACCAGCATTCAGGATATGTCACAGGTAACTGCTAATCTCGATCAGTATCTCGCGTAAGTGGGGATTTGTTGAGTAATGGTGTGGGGAGTGTTGCCTTTATGGTATGTTTCCCGCACTTTTTTGAAGTTTTTTGAAGAAATAGGGTAGCCTGATAAAATCAACATGAGAAGATGGTAAAAAGGTTACTCAATTTATTATTCATAGCCAAAGAGTGAAAAAATAATGGAAAAGATATATGATGTGATGATACTTGGTGCCGGTGCGGCAGGCCTCTCAGCAGGGATCTATGCTTCCCGCGGTAAGCTTGACACGCTGATACTGAGCGAAGGTGTGACCGGAGGGCAGATGGTGCTGACCAATGAAATCGCCAATTATCCCGGTGTGGAGATGACCAAAGGATATGAACTGGCCGATATCATGAAGCGGCAGGCGAAGAGTTTTGGCTGCACGCTGAAGGCCAACGTGAAGATCAAGGAGTATCGTCTGGCCGACGAAATAAAGGAGGTGGAGCTGGAAGACGGAAGAATATTCCGTGCCAGAGCTGTTATTCTTGCTCCCGGTGGTAAACCCCGTTCCCTCAATATTCCCGGAGAGAAAGAGTTTGAAGGGCGGGGGATCTCTTACTGTGCCACCTGTGATGCTGATTTCTTCAGGGACAAGAGGCTGGTGGTGGTGGGAGGAGGTAACTCCGCCCTGGAAGAGGCGGTCACACTCACTCATTTCGCATCACATGTCACCATCGTGCATCAGTTTGATCATTTTCAGGCTTTTGCCCATGCAGTAGAAGAGGCTGAGCGCAATCCCAAAATCAACTTTATCATGGAGTCGGAGCTGCGTGCCTATGTGGGAAACGGAACGCTGCAAAATGTGCAGATAGAACAGCTCAAAACGGGTGCGTTAACAATCCTGGAGACCGATGGTGTCTTTGTCTTTATTGGCTACATACCCAATACGGAAGCTTTTGAGGGGGTCGTGAAGACCAACGAGCGTGGCGAATTCGTAGTCGATCAGGAAATGAGAACCAGTTTGCCCGGTGTATTCGCAGCGGGCGACTGTGTGGCGAAACGTTACCGCCAGGTGACTACTGCTGTGAGTGATGGTACGATTGCCGCACTTAGCGCAACCGAATATATCCGCACAAAAAATTAAAACAGCCTAACGGTTCTTTTACCAAATAAGAAAAGAGGCCACCTCGAACGAGAAGGCCTCTTTTGTATTGGTTAACGTGGTATCAGCATTAAGGTAAAAAAGATTGTTTTAGGTTATCGATACAAAGATAGCGGACTATTCTGACAGTGCAAAATAAAAAAACATATTATAAAACATAGTTATGAAGCATCTTGTCTTTGCATGAAGTCCTTATAATACTGTTAGATTGAACATTGCATCTTAAATCAAAAAAGAGGATAGAACACTGTTTCTACCCTCTTCTGTTTTTAATACTGAGAAAATTATTTTCTGATACCCAATTCTTTGATAATTGCACGATATCTTTCAATATCTGTTTCGACCAGGTAATCAAGTAAACGACGACGTTTACCTACTAAAATCCTCAATGCTCTTTCCGTGTTATAATCTTTTCTGTTTGACTTTAAATGTCCAGTCAAGTGCGAAATACGGTATGAAAACAATGCTATCTGCGCTTCTGGTGAGCCGGTATCAGTGTTAGACGTTCCGTGTTTTGCAAAGATTTCTTTCTTTTTGGTAGAATCTAAATACATACTTGTTTGTAAAATATTACGTTTAAAAAAACTTTTGGGAGGCAAAGATACGCCTAAAAATTATATTTACAAACAGTTTTCTCTTTTTATTCAGTTCTTCGTCTTAATTTACCACTCAGTCGTTTAATAGCTTCAGTGATTTGCTGATCGGGTTCAATCACGTTATAGTCACCCCAGAAGAAGGGATCGAGGAAGTACTCCACGCGCTCGGCAATCACATCTGTGGAACGGATACGTTCACTGCGGGGAAACTTAACCACATTGTCGTTGTACCTGTCAGTGACAGCCATTTCCGACCCGATAATATAGGATGTGGCAAACAAGCCAAAGAACCGGTTGGTCCACCTCACGCGAAATTCCACTTCGGTACTGCTGTAATTGAAATACCACTTCCCGTCATTCTCAATATAGTCCACCACGTAATGTGCCTCTTTTACCTCCACACGCATTTTACGGGGTTTTCTTCTGATAAAAATACTGGTTGCATCTTTCCGGTCTTCCACATTCATGTTGAACTCCATGCGCGCAAAGGCTAGTGACTCGGCATCCAGATAAATACTTCCCCTAAAGAGAATCTCTTCAATGCCCTGGTTAGGATTAAAGGAAATGATGTAGTGAGGTTTGTTGTTAATGTTGATCAACCCTTCGATGTGAAAACTATATTCCGCCCCATCAGTGCCGAAGACCACTTCCGGATTTTTGGCAATATCGAGCATCAGGGCGTCACTTATACCACCCTGGAACTTCAATAAAACAGTATCACGGGGGGATATGTCAGTGGCTTTCCTTCCAATATATATCCGTGCCTGGTCGTTGCTGTAGGACCTGTAGGATGCTTTGTACACATCAAGTACTGCCTCAACCAGAGAGATGTAGTTTGACCCCTTCTCTATTGACTCGCGATAGAAAGCAACCATCATGTTGGGGTCCGACGGATAGTTCTCAGGTATGCGTTGCAATGCTTCACGCACCAGGTTGACTCCGTCGCCGGAAACAACCAGGATTTCACTTAACTCGATGGGTGAGGGTGTCAGCGTGATATGGTTGTTGGGGTTGTCAATCAGAGTGTTGATTGGTATTTCCTTATTCTCATACCCAAGATGACGTATGGTAAGTACTGAATTTTGTGCGGAGACAGGAACACGTATGGAAAAGTAGCCATCCTGATTGGTTACACTTGAAACACTCTCCTGATGAACTGAGATGCTCGCATTGACCATCGGCTCTTTTGTGTCGCCACCCAGTACCCTTCCTCTAAGTACCAGCGTAGGGTTTTGCTGCATTTCTATATTCACAGAATAGATACTCAGTGAAGATGAAAGACAAAATAAAATCAGAATGAACGATAAGTTTTTCATACGATTAAATTATTATTTACATCAAGGTATACGGAACATAAATCTTAAGCGGGGCAGCAGAGGTCTATCTGTTTGTGCCGTGAAAAAAAAGAGGTTTGCAGGTGAGGACATGATCAATTTACGTTATAATGAATGATGTTTCACCTGCTCGTTTCATCGAATATGTGGATGTGAAAGAGCCACTTTCATACACTCTACAAAGAAAACAAATTGGATTATAATAACAAATTATTGGGCTGATTTTAACTTTGTTTTCATTTTCTGCCGATGGGGTATCAAATATGCCAACAGGTGTGTGAAATTACTGTTTTGTGCAGTTAAAACCGCAATTATTCATTAAATTTGTACCATATTAATCTATTAGAGAGAAAATGGTTCAGAGATACGATTTTCTGGTAATTGGCTCCGGCATCGCCGGAATGAGCTTTGCCCTTAAAGTGGCAAAGCACGGCCGGGTAGCGATAGTCGCAAAGAACTCGCTTGAAGATGCCAACACTTTTTATGCACAGGGTGGAATAGCATCCGTGACCAACCCATGGGATAATTTTGAGAAACATATCTCCGACACACTGGATGCCGGTGGTGGGCTATGTGATGCTCAGGTGGTGGAGAAAGTGGTGAGGGAGGCACCTGCACAGATTAAAGAGCTGATTAGCTGGGGGGTGGATTTCGATAAGGATGAGAAGGGTAACTTCGACCTTCACCGCGAGGGAGGCCATTCAGAATCTCGTATACTTCATCATAAAGACAGCACAGGTGCTGAGATACAGGTCAGCCTGATTGATACCATCCGTAATCATCCGAATATTGATGTGTATGACAATCATTTTGCCATTGAGATACTCACGCAGCATCACCTGGGACAGGTGGTTACACGGCATACACCCGGCATTGAATGTTACGGCGCCTATATCCTCGATCAGGATACCAACGAGATAGAAACATTCCTTTCACGCGTTACGATGATGGCTACCGGTGGTGTCGGTTCTGTATATCAGACAACGACCAACCCGCTGGTTGCCACGGGAGATGGTATTGCAATGGTTGCGCGTGCCAAAGGTGAAATAAAAGGGATGGAGTTCGTGCAGTTTCATCCCACGGCATTATACCATCCCGGTGCGAGGCCTTCATTTCTCATCACCGAAGCAATGAGAGGTTATGGCGGCATACTGAAAACGTTGGACGGGAAAGAATTTATGCACAAATATGACGAACGTGGATCACTTGCTCCGCGTGATATTGTTGCCCGTGCCATCGACACGGAGATGAAGGAGCGTGGTGATGACCATGTCTATCTGGATGTGACGCACAAGCATGCGGAGGAGACAAGAGTTCATTTTCCCGGGATTTATGAGAAATGCCTCTCGTTTGGAATCGATATTACCAGAGAGATGATCCCTGTTGCTCCCGCAGCACATTATCTTTGCGGGGGTATAAGGGTTAATCTGGATGGTGCCACAAGCATCAGCCGTCTCTATGCCAATGGAGAGTGTGCCTGCACCGGACTTCACGGTGCGAACAGGCTGGCATCGAACTCACTCATCGAAGCGGTGGTGTTTGCCGATGCAGCTGCCCGACACTCACTTCCTCTTTTCAAACAATTTCCGTTCAGGGAGGATATTCCTGCATGGAATGCAGAGGGAACCGGGTCTCCGGAAGAGATGGTGCTTATCACTCAGAGCTACAAGGAGGTAGGACAGCTGATGTCATCTTATGTAGGTATTGTACGATCCGATCTACGTCTGCGACGTGCCATGGACAGGTTGAATATCCTCTACCGCGAGACCGAAGATTTCTTCCATCGCTCAGAGGTGTCACGTGATATCTGTGAATTGCGTAATATCATCAAGGTGGGCTATATGGTCATCAAGCAGGCGATGGCGCGCAAGGAGAGCAGAGGATTGCATTTCACTGTGGACTACCCTGATCGTGATCCGGCGTCGGTACTTTAAAAAAAAAGCTATAAGCTATAAGCTTTCAGCCGCAAAAAAAAATCAATCGAAAAATCAAATTATATCGAAGGAATAAAAAAAAGGAAAACAGGTTGGGAAAAACGATAAACATACAGGGAACTTTACTCGATTTGTCCACGCCCAGGGTGATGGGGATAGTGAATATCACACCCGATTCCTTCTTTTCAGGCAGCAGGAAACAGTCGGTGACGGAGATTGTGAACAGATGTGGACAGATTATAGATGAAGGAGGTACGATCATTGATATCGGTGCACAATCAACCACTCCCTCGTCCCATTTTCTCACAGCAGCTGAGGAGGCTGAAAGGCTGATGCCCGCACTGAGAACTATACGTAATGAGTTTCCGCATACCATCCTTTCAGTGGATACCTTTCATGCTGATGTGGCAAAACAATCGGTGGAGGAGTATGGTGTAAACATCATCAATGATATTTCAGGAGGTGAGATAGATCCACGGATGTTTGCAGTAATGGGAGAGCTTAATGTTCCCTATATTCTCATGCATATGCGTGGTGTACCGCAAACAATGCAGCAGTTCACTGATTATGACAACTTCATTCAGGATATTTGGTATTACTTCTCCGAAAAGAAAGCAATGCTGAACATGCTTGGGGTAAATGATGTGATCATTGATCCCGGTTTTGGGTTTAGTAAAACCCTGGAGCAAAACTATGAATTGATGGCTTATCTGAAATATTTTCATATCTTTGATGAACCGATTCTTGTGGGGATATCGAGAAAATCGATGATCTACAAGTTGATTGGATCCTCACCGGAGGAGAGCCTGAACGGTACATCCGTTCTTCATACCGTAGCTCTTCTTTCAGGTGCATCCTTCCTGCGTGTACATGATGTGAAAGAGGCCGTGGAATGTGTTAAGATTGTGGACAAGTTAGCGGGATTCGATAAATAAACGCATGAAGTATGTTTGCACATTTTGGACTTAAAGATTTCATTGATGTTGTGCTGGTGGCTTTGCTCCTGTTCTATCTGTTCAGGTTGGTGAAGATCTCCGGGATGCGTCCTCTCTTTGTGGGGATTCTTGTTTTTATGTTGATCTGGATCCTTGTCTCGCGTGTTTTCAACATGGTGTTGCTGGGTTCTATCCTCGACCAGTTTGTAAGTGTGGGCCTTTTCCTGCTGGTGATACTTTTTCAGGATGAAATAAGGCGCTTTTTAATGTCTCTCGGTTCAAAGAAAGGATGGAATTTTATCTCGAAATTATTTTTCCCCAACGATAAGCAGAAAAACGACAATTCCTACCTCACGGCTATTGTGCTCGCCTGTATGAACATGTCAAAAACCAATACAGGTGCACTTATTGCGATACAGGGTGACATCCATCTGGGGTTATATGAACAGACCGGTGAGATCGTGAATGCCGATATATCATCACGTCTGATAGAAAATATATTTTTCAAGAACAGTCCCCTGCATGACGGGGCAATGATTGTTGTAGGTCAAAAGATTAAAGCTGCAGGATGCATCCTCCCCATCTCACAGAACCCGAATATCCCGAAGCACCTTGGGTTAAGGCACAGGGCGGGCCTGGGCATATCACAGGAGACCGATGCCAAGGTGATTATTGTTTCTGAGGAGAGAGGTAAGATCTCATTTGCTTCGCAGGGCAGGCTGAAGATGAATATCTCTCCTGAAGACCTTCAGCGACTCTTATTGATAGAGGAATAATGATTTTAAAAGAACTCTCTATAATCAACTATAAGAATCTTCAACAGGCAGAGCTACAGCTCTCGCCGAAGATTAACTGCTTTATAGGCAACAACGGGATGGGGAAAACCAACCTGCTGGATGCGGTCTATTATCTCTCATTCTGTAAAAGTTATACCAATCCCATCGATTCTCAGATTATCAATCATGAGGCAGATGTATGCATGCTGCAGGGAAGGTATGAGTTCGAGAATGAGAGACAAGAGGAGATTTACAGCGGTATACGGCGACGGCAGAAGAAGCAGTTTAAGCGTAACAAGAAGGAGTATGAACGTCTTTCCGATCATATAGGGTTAATACCACTTGTGATGATTTCGCCGGCTGACAATGAACTGATTACCGGTGTAAGTGAAAGCAGGAGAAAATTTATGGATCTGGCCATCTCTCAGTTTGACAAGGAATATCTGCGTGCTCTGGTGAGGTATACAAAAGCATTACAGCAAAGGAACGTGTTGCTGAAAAATGAGAATGATTACATCGATTTCACACTGCTTGAGCTATGGGAGGATCAGATGATTGATGATGGTATCTTCATTCATCAAAGAAGAAAAGCTTTTATTGATGCGTTTACACCCATCTTCAATGAGTTTTATACACGCATCAGTCAATCGGGTGAGCAAGTCTCTTTCGATTATATCTCTCAACTCAACGATACTGACTTCCGGGACATGCTTCAGAATAACCGACAGCGTGATATCGCTATTGGCCACACAACCACGGGTATTCATCGCGATGAGCTGGAGATGCTGCTCGATGGCTTTCCCATAAAAAAAGTGGGATCGCAGGGACAGAACAAAACCTATTTCGTATCGCTGAAGCTGGCACAGTTCCATTTCCTTCTTAAGACGGGTCATACCACCCCTATTCTATTGCTTGATGATATTTTCGACCGGTTGGATGCAAACAGGGTTGAAGAGATAGTAAAGCTTGTTTCAGGTCCTGAATTCGGACAGATCTTCCTGTCGGATACCAACAGAGAGTCACTCGACAGGATCCTGGAGCGAACAGATAACAATTCACATATCTATTCCGTGATTGACGGAGAAATAAACCTGATGACTGATTAATACGATATGTTGAAAAAAAATGCCCAACCCCTGTCTGATGCACTTTCGGACTTTTTCGATGAAAATAGCAGCCTGAAGCTGAAACTGGCCGAACATCGTGCTGTTCGGGGATGGCGTGAAGTGCTGGGTGAGGGTGTTTCGCAATATACCAGGAATGTCTACTTCAGCCATAACGTGCTCTATGTACAGCTCTCCTCGGCTGTTCTCCGTGCTGAGCTTATCATGAACAAGGAGGAGTTGATAAAGAAGTTAAACGATCACGCCGAAGCTCCTATTGTGCGGGATATCGTATTCCGGTAGAACGTGCTCTATGAAGACCGTTTTAAAAGAATGCCGATATGCCGAGGTAAAATCCGTTGGGATGAGGAGAGTTGACATGTTGCACCAGATCATAATTCAGCGTAATGTGCGATCTTCCCAGCCGTAGCCCGGCACCCACCACCAGTGCCGGCACCATTCCACTGCTTAATTCCCTGTTATCATCTGCTTTCACGGTCAGGACAGACCTGATATAGTTTAATTCGGGCTGAACAAATGCAGTGATAAATCTTGTGGGATAGAGGTAACCGAACAGGTTTGCACCAAGTAAATTATTCTTTATGACATAATTGGTTGTTACAGCTTTGGTATAGTAGTATTTAATTCCTGCGCCTGCCATGAAATAGTTGTTAAACTGGTATCCCACCTGCGGACCAAGACCCAGACGTGTGTAATTCCTGCTTAGTGATAAGCCCAGGTCGGCTCCAAAACGTAATTTGCTTCTGTCAAATGATGCAGGTTTCTCGTCTGTGATATATCTTCCTTGCGGAGTGTATGGCTCCCGTTCGCTGAGGCTGTTTTGAGGCTGTTGATGACGATAGATATTCCTTTCATCGTTCGGGGGCACCCTGATGGTGTCATAGGTGATCACCTGTGCTGAAGTGATTAGAGGAAACAATAAAAGCAGGAGGAAACAGCATTTTTTCATATTGATACTATATAATGATGACCGGGAGACCTCACTATAGACAGAGCAAGAAAGAATAGGTTTAAAAATGCAAAAAAAGAAGCTGAAAATAAATCCAACTTCTTTCTTCATTCTTATACGAAAACAAGATTATTCTGTAGGTGTTCCTTCTTCCGGTACAGGCATCTGAGAAGGAATGGGCATGGGAGGTGTCACATCGGGAGCTGTTGTCGGGTTGAGTGGTGCAGGTTGTTGCACTTCCACCTGTGATTGCGGAGCATTTGTATTGGATGCTGTGAATTTGGCTGTAAGGATGCTCAATACAATCACGATGCCGGCCAGCGTCCATGTGAATTTCTCCAGGAAATCGGTTGTTTTCCGCACACCCATAATCTGGTTCGATGATGAAAATCCGCTTGCCAGACCTCCACCTTTCGATTTCTGTACCAAAACGGCAAGGATCATCAGTATAGATGCAAGCAAGATGAGAATAGTGATAAAAATATACATATCTTATTAGTTTTTAGTCTTTTATTTTAATTGACTCGTTTTCTGTGCCCGGCGAAACATACTTATTTATTCTTCCCCTGCTTTACGAAAACGTTCGTTGGCAATCAAATATTCCAAGAAACGAATTTGGTCGGCAAAGTAAGCACTTTTTTTTGGAAAATTCAAACTTAATCGTTTAATAATTGTAAGTGCCTGTGAATATTTTTTCTGTTTGATGTAGATACGGGCGAGTGTCCCGGTCAGAAATTCATTGCCAACCTCTACATTCACTTTATGTTGGCTGTTTGATGGCGCAGGTGCTTCACCGGGTGTGAAGATTGTATCAGACGAGGCTTTTTCAATGAAAGCATCGATAATATCCTGGTGTTGTAGTTTTTGACTCTCAGGATGATCACCTGAGTTCTGTTCACCCAGGGAATCAAGATAGGAGAGATAGTCGCTTGCAACAATGTTCATGCCCGCATCGGCAATGGTGGTGTCTGTCATCTCGCTTTCAGGAAGGGAGGTAAGAAACGAGTCAAGCAACGCCTCCGTTCTGTCCTTGTTATCTGAAGGATTTCTTTCAGGTTCTTCCAGGAACCGCTGGTAGTTTTCCCGATAGATCAGGTAGAATAGTTTTCTTCTGTCAGCACATAATACAGCACTCTTCCCCAGTTCATTGCCATACTGTTCATTGTTGGTGTGATCCAGGTTTTTGGTATATAAAAGACGGGCAGTATGGAAATAGGGGTACTCTTTCACCACTTTCTCAAGCTCATTTAAGGTGGACAGATCCAATAAAGCAGTATCTCCTATCAGTTTGTACAGATTTTCCCTTTCCATTGAATTACCAGTTTGCCATGGTGGAGTTGAATATCTGATCTACAATCTCTTCTATAAGTTCATTGATCAGTTGATCCTGTACTGTGTCGAACACGGTATTACTTGAGAAGTTGCGGTTGGCGGAGAGTCTCTCCTCAATTTCCGGGACATCCAGTTTATTGTTTCTAAAGCGCATCCTTACCGTCAGCGTAAGCTTTGTTTCTGATGCAAACGCATCCTCCTGCACCGCCATTGGGGTAAGCTCATATCCCACTATCTCACCCTCAATCTCCATGTCGGCGTTCTGGTTGACAAGCTGCAACCTTGTATTGCGGGTGAACATATCTTTCATCTCCTCATTAAATCTTTGTTCGAGAGGGGGGTATACCAACGGTGCCTGGTTGATGAAGTGACCAATGGATAGTGTTTTGGTAAGGTCATAATCAATAGAAGCTGTTCTGAACGTGTATGACATTCTGCAGGAGCTGACCAGCAATATCATTGTGAGAAGGAGCACTGTTTTTTTCATAATCTTCAATTATCATCAGCCTTCCAGACTGTATTCCTTAATCTTGCGGTACAATGTACGCTCCGAGATGCCCAAATCGTTGGCGGCCAGTTTTCTCTTGCCCTTGTGGCGATCCAATGCTTTCATAATCATCTCTTTCTCAACCTCACTGATGGATAAAGCACTCTCTTCATATTCTGTGGCGTCCTGAATATCGTTTCGGTCAGATTCATCGATGGTTATTTTCTTTGGTAGTGGCTCATATTTCATGGGAACAGACACTCTTGTGTGATCATTCGGCATGATCGATGGTGATTGCATTGTGGAGGAGGAGTCGTAAGGTGCAGGGCGTTGTCCCGACTCTTCCACAATATTCTTCACTACCTGCTTCAGGTCGGTAATATCTTTCTTCATATCGAAGAGAACCTGATACAATATCTCCCGCTCATTGGCGAATGATTTATGCTCTGAGTCCTGAAACTGCGATACAGAGACGGGAATCATCCCTACTTCGTTATAGGGCAGATATTTCTTAAGTATATCGAGGGTGATTACCCGTTCCTGTTCTATGATGGATATCTGCTCAGTGATGTTTTTCAACTGGCGGATATTGCCGGGCCAGCGATAGCTTTTTAATATCTCCCTGGCATCATCGGTGAGTGTGATGGGTGGCATCATATATTTCTCCGCACAATCACCGGTAAATTTACGAAACAGGAGAGGGATATCATCTTTACGGTCACGTAAGGGTGGTATGCGGATGGGGACAGAATTAAGCCGATAATAGAGATCTTCGCGAAATTTCCCTTTCTCCACTCCCTTCACCATATCCATATTGGTGGCAGCCACAACGCGTACGTCACTCTTCTCCACCTGTGAGGATCCTACCTTGATAAACTCACCGCTTTCAAGCACACGCAGCAGACGTGCCTGAGTGGACATTGGCAACTCTCCCACCTCATCGAGGAACAGCGTTCCGCCGTTCGCCACTTCAAAATATCCCTTACGACTGCCGGTTGCACCGGTGAACGAGCCTTTCTCATGACCGAAAAGTTCTGAATCTATGGTGCCCTCAGGAATAGAACCGCAATTGATCGCGAAATAGGGACCATGCTTACGCTTGCTGTATTGATGCACAATTTGCGGGAAATTCTCTTTACCGGTACCACTCTCACCGGTAATAAGCACCGACAGATCGGTAGGAGCCACCTGCAAAGCTACATCAATGGCACGATCCAACTCGGGAGTATTGCCAATGATACCAAAACGTTGCTTGACTTGTTGTAGTGAGTGCTTTGCCATAAATGTGCTGACTGATTAGTTTTAATAATTCAAAGATAAGAATTTATTTACTTCTCACCTAAGAGATAGGTTCTGCCTTTGAGGTATTCACCTAATTGGGGTATGTTGCCCTCAAATTGGTCAAACTCCCTTGGCATAATCGGATCACCCAGGGTGATAACCATCTCCTTCCCTCTTTTGTTGTATAGCTCATGGCATAACCTGAGGTTGCGTACCTGCCATCCGAAGATCTTTGAAAAATAAAACGACCAGCTGTTGTGGCCGGAGATATGTATGGGAATGACCGGTACTTTTGTTTTTTGAATGATCTTAAGTGCTGCAGGCTGCCAGTCCTGATCTTCTATGATCAATCTTCCTCGCCTCACATGCATATTGGATACGGCCCCGGCAGGGAAAAAACCCAGAGAATGACCCTCTCTTAAATGGGCAATACTTTCCCGTATGCCGGCATAGGTGATACCCTTTTTGTCGGAATTTTTCATCGGATTAACCGAGATGAAGTTATCAGCCATGGTATCGATAAGGCTTAGAAAGACGTTTACCATCATTCTGTAATTCTCTACACGGCTGCCAACAGTCTCAATGACTGCTATCCCGTCGATATGGCCGTAAGCATGATTGGAGACAGTGATGAACGATTTATCTTTAAATTCGTCCAGTACTCCCGCATTCTTAACGGTACGTATTATGCCTAGTTTATCCAGTACATCTTTACAGAAGGCAGGCCCGGTAAGATGTTTGGAACGGTCATAGATATCATTGGGTACTTGCAACGCAGAGACCTTAATACCAAAGTCAATAATCTTGTCTCCATGCTTCCCCCGAAAAACAGGGTGCAGCCTTCGAATATCATCGCGACTTACCAATATGTCTTTCATTCCCTTCTCAAACTTATTTGTTATCTAACTCAAATGCCACGTCAAGAGGATGAAGTGGCAAATGAAATGCAATAAAATAGCGCGTTGAGTTACGTATCTACGCAAGCTCTCTGATCATATCTATGATCTGTTTACCAATCTCTTCAGCTTCTTGCTGAGAACGTGCTTCAGAATATATGCGGATGATTGGCTCGGTATTTGATTTACGCAGATGAACCCATTTATCGGCAAAATCAATCTTCACACCGTCGATATCTGTTACCTGCTGATGGCTGAATTTCTCTTTCATCTTCTCCAGCACGCTGTCAGTGTTTATATCAGGCGTCAGTTCAATCTTCTGTTTAGCCATATAATAGAGTGGGTAGGATTGTTTCAGTTGTGACGGGCTCTTACCCGATTTGGCCATATATGTCAGAAACAGTGCGATACCAACGAGTGCATCACGACCGTAATGCGATGCAGGATAGATAATGCCTCCGTTTCCTTCACCGCCAATTACGGCATTGACCTCTTTCATTTTGGCGACCACATTCACCTCTCCCACAGCAGCAGCCTGATATTCACCGCCTCTTTCAAGGGTGACATCCCTCAGTGCACGGCTTGAGCTGAGGTTAGAGACCGTGTTGCCGGGTGTATGTTGCAGGATATAGTCTGAAACGGCTACAAGTGTATACTCTTCACCAAAGGGTTCACCATCTTCACAATAAACAGCCAAACGGTCCACATCAGGATCAACAGCGAAGCCTACGTCTGCTTTGGAGCTTCGTGTGAGTGACGAGAGCTCGGTAAGATGCTGAGGCAGTGGTTCGGGATTATGGGCGAAATTGCCGTGTGGGGCGCAGTGGAGCTTGAAAATTTCCTTCACACCCAAAGCGTAAAGCAATTCAGGGATGGCGGTTCCACCAACGGAGTTCACACAATCAATGGCGACACGGAAATTGGCTGCCCTGATGGCATCCTTATCAACCAGTGCAAGAGACAACACCGATTGAATATGTTCGTGGAGGTATTGCTTCTGGATGATCATGCCTAGGTCGTCGACCGATGAAAATGAAAACTCCTCCGTATCGGCAATACGAAGAATCTCTGCTCCCTCACCGGCATTGAGAAACTCGCCTCTGCTGTTTAACAGCTTCAGCGCATTCCATTGTTTCGGGTTATGACTTGCCGTGATGATGATACCCCCGGATGCATCCTCTTTCGTAACCGCGATTTCGGTGGTGGGTGTGGTGGCCATACCAATATCAGTTACATCACATCCCATCCCCGACAGTGTGCCGGTGATGATACGGTGTACCATCGCTCCGGAGATACGGGCATCGCGACCAACCACTATCCGGGGTCTTTTCTCCTGTGTTGATGTTTTGATGAATGAAGCGTAAGCAGCTGTAAACTTGACAATATCGAGTGGAGTAAGGTTTTCACCTGCTTCACCGCCAATGGTTCCTCTGATGCCGGATATGGATTTGATCAATGTCATGAGGATTCTTCTTTATCGGTTATTTACTGAGTCAAAAAATATGAGGCATTAAACAGGTAAATTCTACTTCATCTATGCTTATGTGTCAGAAGAGACCATACCATTAATAGTGACTTTCGAACTTATATAGTACAAGGTCATAATAGGTGGGTTGATACTGTGATTTGTCGTATGATGACCCCATGTCGAACGGGATGATCATTTTCGCTTTCCCGTTATGACCCACATATGCCAGGGGTACTACCCATCCGGGTGTGCTGTAATTAGCCTTGGTGGTGGAATTTACCGGACCGACGAACACAATCTCTTCAGGAAAGACACTTTTGAAGTTGGTATAGGTTGTGGTATCATCTGTCATGATGTATTGTAACCCTCTGAAACGAACATAGACCTCTTCTTTCCACTGAAGATTCTGCGTGATGTCACCTACATCAATAATATTAAAATAGACACCCGTGTTCTCGTCTTTATAAAAGTCGTTATCTCCGAACTGCCCATCTTCGGGAAAAGCATCAAGGATGTTCAGATTATGCTTTGATATGAACAGATCAATCGCCCTGGATTCATCCTTCAGATAGTCTACATAAGTCTTGCGGTCCTGACAGGAGGAGGCTAGCATCAGAAGGGCTGTGAGCGTTGTAATTAAAGCAATTATTTTTTTCATTTTCTATGTCATATAATTGGAATGGAGTACAAAAGTACACAATCTGCATTAAAAATAGAGCACTTCCACTGAAATAAACATTATCTATTCTTAAAAATGGGTTAAAGTTCTTTGTTCGCCTCTTTCAGTTTCTCCTCATACTTCTTAAGTCCCCTGGAGTAGGTGTTAAGTGCTTCTTGGTATGTTCCGTAAAATTCACCCCCGGAGGCATTCAGGTGGCCCCCTCCATTAAAGAATTCAGCTGCAAACTCGTTGCAGGGAAATGATTTTTGTGAACGAAAAGAGAGTTTTATCACCCCCTCATCCTCACGGATGAATGTTGAGAAGATAATATTTTTGATGCTGAGCGGATAATTGACAAATCCTTCGGTATCACCTTTACTGAAACGGAATGGAGCCTGGTCCTCTCTGGTGAGGTGTATCAGCGCGGAGTGTAACTCGGGGTATACCTCCATGCGCTGCGACAAAGTGAACCCCAGCAAACGAAAACGATCAGCGGAGTAGTTGTGAAACACCTGTGAATAAATCGCATCCTTGTCCACATTTTTCCGTAAAAGGAGGCTGATGATCTCGAAGATCTCCGGATCACTCGAGTTATAGGTGAATCCGCCGGTGTCAGTCATCATGCCGCAATAGATGCATTCTGCTTCTGCCCGGGTGAGTGTCTCATATTTGCCTGCCTGAAAGAGAAGCCTGAAAATGAGTTCACTAGTGGATGATATCCCGGGGTGAGAGACGATAACATCAAAATCTTCTCCCGGTGAAAGGTGATGGTCAATCAGTATTTTTTTTGCAGTCGATGTCTCGAGTGCAGTGCCCATATCACCGACTCTTTTAGAGATATTGTAATCGAGGCAGAAGATCAAATCGGCATTGGAGAGAATATGTTTTGCAGCTGCAGGGTTATATTCATAAATATCAATCTCATTGGCTCCCTTCATCCATTTCAGAAAATTGGGGAAGGAGTTAGGGACGATAATTCTTGCATTCAATCCCCTGTTTTTAAGATAATGGTACAATGCGAGTGATGAACCCAACGCGTCTCCATCGGGGGAGAGATGGGTCGTGATGACGATCTTTTCGGATCGTTCTATCGATGCCATAATTTCTTCCACTTTCTGTGGAGGGATTGTATCGGAGAGAGATTCTGTAAACTTCATTTTTTAACTGTATACTTTTGATGATAAGGGGCAAAAGTACTAAAAATTTACGGATAAGGCTCCGTTTTGAGTCACATCATGTATTCCGATGTCCGGGCGATTGCAATCTTTTTTCATTCTGTCAGCTGCAGCACGGGGAAGTGAACTGTCCAGGACAATCACAGCAGGATTGAATATCATCAGAAGTTGTTCCATATCGAAATAACTGTACTGTGAAAGGATGAGTATGTCTAATGGAAATGAAGACGCAGCCACATAATTATTCAAAGAACCGTCTGACAGTCTGAAGATTGATTTGACAGGGTGTGGAAGAAAGCCATTTTCAGGTACGACCAGGATATGCCGTTTATGATGGTCATACAGGCCTATTTCACTGGTTCCAGGGCTATTAAAGATGACAAGTTGTGTGGGTGTGTTTGTGATCTTTTCGTATGTGATGGAGAGATGATACGTAAAAACCATTACCAGAGAGATGATGAGGTATCTGGGGCGATGTGTGTATATGAACCCGGCAATAAGATAGACAAATAAAAGGAGCGGTATCAGTTGAAAAAATGAGAGATGCCTGCCCGAAAGCTGTGCAAAGGGGAGTGTCTCGGAAATATATACAATTCGCAGTGTTAGCTCTGTGAGTATGATCACTGTTGTTCTGATAATATCCTGCAGCAAGCCGATGAACCCTGTTTCAAAGAACCCGAATATGCCCAGAACAGTCAAAGGGAGGGTTGCATACATGATGATGCCAACGATAGGAACCACAAGCAGGTTGGTGAGAAAGAAATAAGTAGGGAAGGTACCGAAATAGTAAAGTACCAAAGGGAAAACACCCAATTGCGCTGCGGTGGATACCGTGAAGAGATCCAGGATATATTTCACAACTCTGTTTTTAGGAACGTAGAGTGCCTGCATTTTTGGTTGAAAATAAAGAATGGCAAAAACAGCACCGAAACTCATTTGAAAACTTACGTCAAAAAGACTCAGCGGCCGGAAGATAAGAATCAAAAATGCCGCTGCAGCCAGCGTATTAAAGGTAAATCCTCTTTGATGCTTCATTCTGCCCAGACAAAATATCGTGAGCATGATGGCTGCCCTGATAATGGAGGTTGACATCCCTGCCATGAATACATACGCCCATAGTACGCATATCACGAGCCATTGGCGAAGAGTATAAAGCTTCCCCTCTTTTCCCAGGAATGAAAACATCAGATTGATGATCATATAAATAATACCCACATGCAACCCGCTGACAGCCAGTATATGTGCCGTTCCGGAAGCGCGGAAGGCATCCTGCAGGTCGTCGGAGAGATAGGCTTTATATCCGAGGGTTATGGCAGAGATAAATGCATATGAATCTTCATCAGGAACGTGCAAGCGTAACAAAGTCAGTGCTTTACCCCGGATTCTTTGCGCCACAATGGGTACTGTACGGGATTCTCTTCCGGTTTTCAGCCAGTTTTTAGCCGGTACATAGGCTGAAGCGGAGAACCCTTTGATTTTCATGAAACGGACATAATCGAAATCATCCGGGTTACCAAAATTATGAAAACGCTGCAACCTTGCAGAAAAGAGAATCTCATCACCAGGAAGCAGCATTCGTGCTTCCTCGGTCTGCGCCAGATATAAAACGATCTTTTTCCCGTAGGGAGGAGCTGTTTTCACATTACAGGCTATGGAGCGGCGCTTCACTTCAGGAATATCCAGAATCGTGGCTACGTAGCTTTGTTCGCCGGCGGGGAAGGAAAAGAGCACACGCTTTTCATGTTCACGGTATTGAACTGCCGAAAGAGAAAAGAGATAAAGAAAAAGACCAGCGCCAAAAAACCATCTGAATCTGTAATGCTTTTTTTCTGCGATGATGAAAGAAAGCATCATCAGTGTGAGCCCCGGCAGTTTGAGAAATGGGATGAGAGGAGTGCAGCCGGGTAAAAGAGTCGTTGCTGCTATACCGGCGATCACCGGTAGCAGGAGGCGAAAGAAGGGTGTTTTTCCGATCAATTCGTTCATTTTTACCTGCTAAAAAGAACGACATCATCTCTGTGCGGCAGTGAAAATAAATAAGTTGCAGACGCAAGTCATCAGGGAAGTAGTTTATAATGCCCGCAACATGCGTATGGTCTCTGCCGGATCCTCTGAATTGAAAACATAACTGCCGGCAACAAGTACGTCAGCACCGGCGTCTACAAGCTTTCTGCCTGTCTCAAGATTGACCCCGCCATCCACCTCAATCAATGTGGAAGTGTGCTGTTTCAGGATCATCTCTTTAAGTTGGGCTACTTTTCTCACAGTACCCTCAATGAATTGCTGACCGCCGAATCCGGGATTGACTGACATAAGCAATACCATCTCCAGGTCGGGTAGAATCTCCTCGAGGAGTGTTACCGGCGTATGGGGGTTGAGTGTGACAGCCGGTTTCATTCCTTTATTTCTGATCTCCTGTACCACCCGGTGCAAATGAACGCAGGCTTCCAGATGAACATTCATATAGGCAGCACCTGCTGCTGCTATTTCATCGATAAATTTCACTGGTTGGACAATCATTAAGTGGACATCCAGCGGCTTTTGTGTTGCCTTTTTCAGGAGGTTGATCACCGGGAATCCGAAAGAGATGTTGGGCACGAATACCCCATCCATTATGTCCAGATGGATCCAGTCTGCCTCACTTCTGTTAAGCATTTCAATATCTCTTTCCAGATTCAGAAAATCGGCCGCCAACAGCGACGGGGCTACAATTGTGCTCATGCTGTTAAAGTTTATCTTCTCAAAGATAGATAAAAATATTCACTCCCAAAAAAGAAGCATTTTTTTACTCTGTATTATCCATGCTGAAGTGCCGGCTGTCAGCTTTTAAAGAGTAATTTATCAGGTATAAGAAGTCTTTTCTCCCAATAGCTGTTCCTGGCAACTTGCATGATAATATTGAGTGAATGCCCGGAAGGTGCTTTTTCATTCTTTGCATACCTCCTGAGAAGGAGTATGTTCCTGGTTATATAGAGGCTCATAACTGCTTTTTTTGGTATATTAAAAACGTGTTGTGGGCCTGTTTATTGTCAATGTACAAAAAAAACGCTAAATTACTGTCATTTACATGCATTTTACATATCTTTGCCCTGTTTAATTATAAATTAAAAGTAAGATGAAAAAAATTATTTATCTATTCATAATGGCAGCTGTGGTACTGTCATGTCAGAACAGCAAAGAATATGCGATCGATGGATCAATAGCCGATGAGGCTTATGAAGGTACACAGGTTTTTATGCAGCAGATGACAGAGGATGCGATGATCCCCATCGATACGGCAGTGGTACAGAACGGGAAGTTCACTTTCTCAGGTGTGGCCGATACAACCATGCTTCGGTTTATTTTGCTGGATGAGAGTGTGAACCCCAGGCAGGAAAGCAGAATACCGGTGTTGATTGAACCGGGCAAGTTAAAAGTGACTTTCGACTCCGTTGTCACGGTAAAAGGTAGTAAAGTGAACGAGGCGTACACTGACTTAAGGTTGAAACAACGTGATCTGGGTAAAAATATCAGAGAGGTAGTTGAACGTTATAACACTGCCATGTCTTCCGGCACTATGAACGACAGCCTTGATGCTGAAATCAATGAAGCTTATGAAGAGATTAACAATCAAATGACCGATTTGAATTTCAATTTTATCAGGGATAATATCAAGAACGATCTTGGAAAATACTCTTTCATGGCTTCTTCCTCAATGTTTGAACCTGAGAAACAAAAAGAAATTCTTTCACTCGCCGATGATGATTTCAAAGCCCAGGAGAATATTCAGCGTGTGGTGAAACGACTTGAAAACCTTGAGAATGTAGCTATCGGGAAGAAGTTCGTTGATTTCACACTGAAAAATACCGAAGGTAATGATGTTTCTCTTTCCGATTATGCCGGCAAAGGAAAGTATGTGCTGGTTGATTTTTGGGCAGCATGGTGTGGACCCTGTCGTCAGGAGATGCCCAACGTTGTGGCAGCATATGATAAATATAAATCGAAAGGGTTTGAGGTTGTGGGAGTCTCTTTTGATCAGGAAAAGGATAAATGGATTCAGGGAATATCTGATCTGAACATGACCTGGCCACAGATGTCAGACTTGATGTATTGGGAAAGCCCCGTGGTAGATATGTATGCTATCAACGGTATTCCACACACTGTCCTCCTGGATAAAGAAGGTACAATCATTGAGAAGAATCTGAGAGGTGAAGCACTTGATGCTAAATTAGCTGAATTGATGCCCTGACCACTTCTGATAGTTACAACATCTGAATGAGCTGCATATTGCGGCTCATTTTTTTTCCAAACCGGAAATAATAGTTATTTTTGTAAAAAAGAAATTCACATGAAACCATATAAAAATCGACTTTTATTACTGTTTTTGGGTGTATTTCTCCTCTTTTTTACCACTAAAGGCGTGATGGCACAAGAGAGGACGTTTACGGTTGTGATTGATCCCGGTCACGGAGGAAAAGATCCGGGTGCGGTAGGTTCCAGTTCGAAGGAGAAAGATATTGTTTTGTCGGTTGGTCGAAAGGTTGGCAAGCTTATTGAGAAACATCATCCTGATGTGAAAGTCCTGTATACCCGTAACGATGACCATTTTGTAGCACTGAACAAAAGAGCTGAGATAGCGAATAAGGCACACGCCGATTTATTTTTATCCATCCACTGTAATGCGCTCGATCGCAAACGCACCTCTCCTCAGGGAGTCGAGACCTTTGTGCTTGGTTTGCACCGTAGCAAGGATAACCTGGATGTGGCCAAGGCAGAGAATGCCGTGATCATGTACGAGGATGATTATTCGGTGAAATATGAGGGATTCAATCCCAATGAACCGGAATCGTACATCATTTTTGAGTTTATGGCCAATGAATTTCTTGCACAAAGTGTTTATCTGGCATCTATCGTCCAGAATCAACTGGTCTCCAACTCGAAAAGAGTAAACAGAAACGTACGCCAGGCCGGCTTCCTGGTACTGCGTGAGGTTGCTATGCCGAGCATACTGATTGAATTGGGATATATAAGCAACAGGCAGGAAGAGCAATATCTGAAGAGTGCCAGTGGTCAGACATCACTGGCAAGCTCTATCTATAATGGTTTTAGGGAATACAAGAGAGAGTATGACAAGAAAAGCTATGTATTCCATAACGGAGAGACAGGTTCCTCAGAAACAGCCATCAATTCTGCATCAGCTGCTGACATTGCAGATAAGGAATACAGGATTCAATTTTTAACCTCATCCCGTAAATTTGGTAACGGTGCCTCTGCATTCAAAGGACTCAAACCTGTCAATTATTATACAGATGGTACTACCTTCAAATACACCTATGCCAGCACAACCAATCCTGAAGAGATAAAAAAATCACTCAGAGAGGTTCAGAAAAAATTTAAAGATGCTTTCATTATAGAATTCGTGAATGGAGAGCGTGTGAAATGATACTCGTATGAAAACTAAAATTACAAGGAATGCTCTTATTGGCCTGGCATTTATTGCCAGTCTTTTTATGATTTATTTTGGAATTAATTTTCTGAAAGGGGTGAATGTGCTGAAAAAACAGAATCAATATTACGCGATATTTGATGATGTTTCTAGTTTGCTAATTTCTTCACCTGTTTATGTAAAGGGCTATCAGATAGGGCTGATAAGCAATATCAGGATGGTCAGTCCCAACCCAATGCGGTTTTCAG
Organism: Proteiniphilum sp.; assembly: GCA_015478855.1. Lineage (GTDB taxonomy): Bacteria > Bacteroidota > Bacteroidia > Bacteroidales > Dysgonomonadaceae > Proteiniphilum. The sequence goes on along the minus strand of JADMKJ010000119.1, from coordinate 58,103 downwards.
TAGGAATCAACCTGGAAGAAGATATGCGGATCACAGAAGGCAGTTATCTCGAATATGGAACTGATCTCTTCGGTGCTTCAATGGCTACTATTGTGATGGGTGCGTCTGATAACTATCTTCAACCGGGGGACACAATCACAGGAAGTAGAGTTGCCGGACTAATGGATGGCATGTCAGGAGTAATGCCTAAAGCTGATTCAATTCTTGTACGGATCGACTCCGTTCTTTTCACCCTGAATAAATTGATGTCGAATCCTGCATGGGAGAGATCCATCGAGGGCATTGGAAGTACCGTAGAGCAACTTCGTCGTTCCAGCGCAGGTCTTCACAATATTGTAGGTTCCCTGGAGAAAGAGCTACCCGAAATAAGCAGTAATCTTAACGCCGTATCCTCCGATCTGAAAGAGGTGAGCAGAGAGCTCACTGAAATGGAGATGAAAAAGACTTTTGCTTCAATCGATGAGACGGTGGACAATCTGAAACTGCTGACCACAAAAATAAATAGCGACGATAATTCGCTGGGTTTATTGATGAACGATACAAGACTGCACGACAGCCTTAATGTGACCATTGAGACAGCGACAAAACTGCTGGAAGATATACGTCAGAACCCCGATCGCTATTTAAGCATAAAAGTACGTTTATTCTAAGTTTGAAAGGTTTCATTTTAATATATTCGTTATAATAAAATAGAATCGTTCTAAATAGCGTCCGTGAGGTGAATAAGGTTGAAACTCTTTAACTGACCGACATTAAGTAACAAAAATGTAATGTTTTTGTAATTATGAGAAAGGAGGAGGTATTTGTATATCACATTGTTAATCAGCTATCTCCGACTTGAAACGCAATAGTAAAACATTGATTATCAGAATAGTAGATCTATTTTGCTGATAAATAGGGTTGTTTTTTTGAAAAAGTGTTGCCCCTAAAAAGTTCATTTTTTTATCTCGGTTTTTTTTTGAAAATTTGTATCCTGTTAAAGGAAATAAAAAAGATCATTTTTGAATTCAATGAATAGAGACTGTCAACTTTTATGGAACAATTGTATGAATATCATTCGGGATAATATTCCGGAACCGGCATTCAATACCTGGTTTCTACCGATTGTTCCATTAAAATACCAGGATCATGTACTTACAGTACAGGTTCCCAGTCAGTTTTTTTATGAATACCTGGAAGATAAATACCTCGATCTTATTCAGCAAACCCTATATCGCGAGATTGGTGATGGCACCATTCTTAATTACAGGATTCTCGTGGAGACAGAAAGCAATACGGCTGTTGAACTCCGTGGAGAGAGTAAACCCTATATAGGAACAGACAAAAACAGCAACAAAAAGATTACTGCGAAAGTACCCAGTCCTTTTGACAGGGTGGAGACCTCTGAGTTTGATTCGCAGATCAATACAAAATACAGGTTTCTCAATTTCTTTGAGGGTGACAGCAATCGTCTGGCACGTACTGCAGCTGAGGCTGTGGCCAACAACCCGGCCAAGACCGCTTTCAATCCTCTTTTTGTGCATGGACATTCGGGTGTGGGTAAAACCCATCTCTGTCATGCCATCGGATCGAAAGTAGAGGAGCTCTATCCTGACAAGAAAGTGTTGTATCTCTCAGCCCATCTGTTCAAGGTTCAATTTACCGACGCCCGTCGTTTCAACACGATCAATGATTTTATCAACTTCTATCAGAGTATCGATGTACTTATCATTGATGATATCCATGAGCTCTCCGGGTTGGAGAAAACGCAGAACACCTTTTTTCATATCTTCAATCATCTGCATCAGAACAACAAGCAGCTGGTGATGACGTCCGATTGTGCTCCCATGGATATGCAGGGGATGGAAGAGCGCCTGCTCACCCGTTTTCGTTGGGGGCTTACATCAAAGCTGGAGCGTCCCGATAAAGAGCTGCGTAAGAAGATTCTTCAGAACAAAGTACTCTCTGACGGGCTCTCCATCCCTGAGAATGTAATCGAATTCATTGCCGAGAATGTGACTGAAAATGTACGTGATCTTGAAGGGATAGTGGTTTCACTGATGGCACATTCCATCATCAACAATCGTGAGATTGATATGACGCTGGCGCGAAGGGTGATGGAGCAGAGCATCAAATTTGAAAAGAAACGTATTACCGTGCAGAAAATACAAGAGACTGTTTCCCAGTTTTTCAATGTCAACAGGGACTTAATTCAGTCTTCCTCCCGTAAACGGGAGATTGTACAGGCGCGGCAGGTGACCATGTATTTTATTAAAAAGCATACAGAGTTATCTCTTTCTCAAATTGGTATACAGGTTGGCAATCGCAATCATGCCACCGTACTGCATGCCTGCAACACGGTAAGGAACTTTTACGAGGTTGACAAGAGCTTCCGTTCCGATATTGAAGAGATAGAGAAAATCCTTACCTCCTGATTGTCCAGCTTATAGCTTCTTTCCCATTTCATTTTTCATTTATTCCCTGTTTGAACAAGGCGGGCTTGTTTGAAATTGTTATATTTGTGCTTCATTGAATTGTCATCACAAACCGGTGTCGCACCTATAGCATATAAGAAATGAAGAATTCTGTCCACAGTATTGTCGCTGTTATATTTGTCACAATTAATTTAACGCTGTCTGCCCAGGTACCGGAAGGATATTACGCACACGCACGGGGTAAGCATGGTGCTGTTTTGAAAACAGCATTGTTTGAGATTATAAGGGAGCCTGATGTTGTTTCCTACTCACAGCTTTGGAAAGCGTTTGAGAAGACTGACGCACTCAGGAACAAGAAAGTGTGGGATATGTATTCCGATCATCCGGAGGAGGGAGCAACATATCATTTTGACTTCAGGAACAACCGTTGTGGTTCCTCAAGAGCAGAGGGTGATTGCTTTAACCGTGAACACTCACTGCCACGAAGCTGGTTTAAAGGGACAAAATTACTGGAGTCCGATCTGTTCCATCTTTATCCCACCGATGGTTACGTGAATAACCGTCGGAGTAATCTGCCTTTCGGGGAGGCGGGCATCACTTACTGGGAATCAACCAACGGCTCAAAAGTGGGGCAGAATACTTTCGGCAGTTATACCAAAACCATATTCGAGCCTATAGATGAATATAAGGGTGATTTTGCCCGCACTTACTTCTACGTGGTGACAGCCTACGAGGATAAGGTTCACCAGTGGCGTTCCGATCAGATCGGGGGCAGCAGCTATCCGGGTTTTAGTGACTGGTCACTTATCTTACTGTTGAAATGGCATCGTGAGGACCCTGTCAGTCTCAAGGAGGTACGCAGGAATGAAGAGGTGTACAAGATACAGAAGAACAGAAACCCCTTTATCGATTATCCGGAGCTGGTTGAACATGTGTGGGGAGATACCATGACCAGTCAGTTTCAACCTGAAGTGCTCACAGACAGCTTTCTGGAGATTGAATGCAGTCCGTTTGAGAGATGGTTGAAAGGAATGAGTGATCTAATTAAACTGCGTTGATTCATGAGGTTCTTACTACTGACATATTTTCTTTTTGTTCTCAATTTTACCGGATGTGCCTCCGGCGATGCTGATACGCTGAAGATAGCCGTGGTCAGCGATATTCATTTTCTCTCTCCCCGTCTTGCGGTTGAGAGTGAGGCACTCACCGCATTTGAAAAGGCAACGGGAAGAAACCTGGCAAATCAGCAGAAGGTACTTGATCAGGTCCTTGGTGTCCTGGAGAAAGAAATTCCTGATATATTGCTGATAGCGGGAGATATTACCAATCACGGTGAGAAGTATAGTCACCTCGGTTTTATTGAGAAACTGCGACCGTTACAGCAACGGGGTACCCGTATTTTTGTGATTCCAGGGAATCACGATGTCAATATCCCTGATGCCAAAGCGTATACTGTTAACGGAATTACTTCTGCAGAAAGCATCTCCAGGGAGGAGTTCTCTGAACTCTACTCTTTTTTCGGTTATGGGGATGCGCTGAAGAGAGATTCTGCTTCACTGAGTTATCTGGCGGAGGTAAATGAGAAAACCTGGTTGCTTTGTTTCGACAGCAATCGATATGATGAACACACCACCAGCTCTATCACCGCCGGCCGCATACGTCCTCAGACCATGGAGTGGGCGCTCTCTCTGCTTCAGGAAGCTGAAGAAAAAGGAGTCAGGGTTATAGGGATGATGCACCATGGTCTGGTAGAGCATCTCTCCTACCAGTCGGCTTTCTTTCCCGGCTACCTGGTGGAAGAGTGGGAGAAGAACGCCGGGATCTTAGCCGATGCCGGGTTGAAAGTGATTTTCACCGGTCATTTTCATGCAAGCGATATCAGCCAGCACACTTCTCCTGCGGGTAACACGATATATGATGTGGAAACGGCCAGCCTGGCACATTATCCTTTTGCCTGGCGAATCATGACGATGAATGATACTAATTTGTCCATTGATACCCGTTTTGTGAACGATATCCCCGGTAATGCCAGTTTTGAGGAGGAGTCACGTCAGCAACTGGAAACGGTGACACGCCGGGTGGCGCGCAACAAGCTTAATGCACTGGGAATACCGATCTCTGAATCTGTGATGAAGGCACTTGCTGATGTGATTGTGAAGCTGCATATGCTGCATGTGCGTGGAGACGAAAAGCCTGACCCGGAGATGGAACTGGCTATTCGTATGTTTTCCTCTCTCATGGGTGATGAGGCGGAGATTGAGGAATTTACCTTCGACTTTCCACCGGAGGATAACAATGTGGTGATTCCTTTGGAGGTAACAGAGTAGTTATAAAGAAAGAGACGTAAAGTGAAAAAGCACCTTCCATTGCAAAAATGTATGAACCCGGGTTGCATTGAGGCCGGATGTGATGAGGCAGGACGTGGTTGTCTTGCAGGACCGGTGTTTGCAGCGGCGGTGATTCTGCCCGGGCATTTTCATTGTGAGATGCTCAACGACTCCAAGCAGCTTACAGAGAAACAACGGGATGCGTTGCGCATCATCATCGAAGAAGAGGCTCTATGTTTTGCAGTGGGCACCTGTTCACCAGAAGAGATTGACCAGATGAATATACTTTGGGCATCTGTGGAGGCAATGCAAAGAGCATTGGCCAAACTAAGCATGAAGCCTGAGCATGTTTTAGTGGACGGAAACCGTTTTCGCACTTACCGTGATATTCCGCATACCTGTGTGGTCAGGGGAGACGCAACATATATGTCTATTGCTGCTGCCTCTGTGCTTGCGAAAACATACAGGGATGCACATATGAAACAACTACACGAGGAATACCCCCGATACAACTGGGCATGTAACAAAGGTTATCCCACAAAGAGCCATCGTGATGCTATCAGGCAACAGGGAATCACCCTCCATCACCGTAAAAGCTTTCATCTTTTTGAACGACAACTGGCACTGGAATTCTGATAAGATCTCTCAACCTGTTTTTACAGGCAGTGTAGTAGCATTTAGTTTACTCGCTCTTTTTCATGCTAAGCTGAATTCGTTTCCTCTCCAAATCAACTGAAACAACTCTCACGTTCACATGCTGGTGGAGTGAAACCACTTCTGTGGGGTTCGACACAAACCGGTCAGCCAGTTGTGAGATATGTACCAGTCCGTTCTCCTTGATACCTACATCCACAAAACAACCGAAATTGGTGATATTGGTTACGATGCCTGGTAACTCCATGCCTTCTTTCAGATCGGTGATCAGACGTATACCGGGATCAAATTCAAGCGTCTTTACTATTGACCGGGGATCACGTCCCGGTTTTTCCAGCTCCTGCAGAATATCGGTCAGCGTAGCTGTGCCGGCCTCAGCAGTAATATAACGGTCGATATCAATGGTGTCAATCAGCTCTTTGTTGCCAATCAGCTCTTTCACCGAGCATTTCAGCTCTTTGGCCATCTTTTCCACGATGGCATAGCTCTCGGGGTGAACGGCTGAGTTATCCAACGGGTTCTCAGCTTCGGGTACACGAAGAAAACCGGCACACTGCTCAAACGCTTTTTCACCCAGGCGGGGAACTTTTTTCAATTCCCTGCGTGAACGAAACGGGCCGTTCACTGTCCGCCAGTTCACGATATTCTGTGCCAGTGACTCACCCAGTCCGGAGACATAGGTGAGCAGATGTTTGCTTGCCGTGTTGAGGTTCACACCGACGAGATTGACACAGCTCTCCACCGTCTGGTCGAGGGAGCGCTTCAGCTTCGCCTGGTCCACATCGTGCTGGTACTGACCCACCCCAATTGATTTGGGATCGATCTTCACCAGCTCGGCCAGCGGGTCGCTCAGGCGCCTGCCAATAGAGATAGCGCCACGCACTGTCACATCATACTCGGGGAACTCATCACGTGCTGTCTTCGATGCAGAATAGACCGATGCGCCGTTCTCGCTCACCACGAACACCTTCACCTCTTTCTCGTAGCGCAGGTTAGTGATGAAACGCTCTGTCTCACGACTGGCGGTACCGTTGCCTATGGCAATGGCATCTATCTTGTAGGAGGAGACAATCTGTACCACTTTCCCGGCCGACTTTGTAAATTCCTTTTGTGGCGGATGGGGGTAGATGGTTTCGTTGTGGAGCATATTGCCCTGTTCATCCAGGCAGACCAGCTTACAGCCTGTACGGTAGCCGGGGTCAATACCCAGTATCCGTTTCTGTCCCAGTGGCGGCGATAAAAGCAGCTGGCGGAGATTCTCAACGAAGACCGCAATGGCTGCTTCATCTGCTTTCTCTTTGGAGAAGTTGGCAAACTCCGTCTCGATGGAGGGCTTCAATAATCTTTTGTATGCATCCGTCACGGCAACCTCTACCTGGTCAGCGGCTTCGGTATTATTTTTTGCGAAATGGGGTACCAGCCTGTCGAGGCATCTCTCATCGTCGGGAGAGATGGAGACACGCAGAAAACCCTCCTTCTCACCACGCCTTATAGCGAGGATACGGTGCGACGGGCACCTGGAGAGAGCAGCGGAGAAATCAAAGTAATCGGCATATTTCTCTCCTTCAGCCTCTTTGCCCTTCACCACTTTGGAGGTGATCACCGCCTCCCTGGTGAAAAATGTTCTTACGATCTGCCGTGCTTGTGTATCTTCATTCACCCACTCAGCGATGATGTCACGTGCACCTTTCAGTGCTTCCTCACTGTCGGCAACAGCCTCGGTGATGAATTGTGTGGCTTTGCTTTCAGGTGAGCCCGGTTGCTGTGTCATCAGCCATTTTGCCAACCTCTCCAGTCCCTTTTTGCGGGCTATCTCTGCACGTGTCTGTCGCCTGGGCTTGAACGGCAGATAGAGGTCCTCCAGCACCGTGCTGTCCCAGCAGCCGGTGATCTTCGCTTCCAGTTCCGGTGTCAGTTTCTCCTGTTCGGAGATCGTTTTACGAACAAAATCCTTCCGCTTTTCCAGCTCGAGCAGTTTTTCGTTTATCTCTTTTATATCTGCAATCTGCACCTCGTCCAGTCCCCCCGTCACCTCTTTGCGGTAGCGGCTGATAAAGGGGATGGTGGCGCCCTCTTCAAACAGTTTGACTGTGTTCTCCACACTTTTCAGCGGTAGATTGAGCTGTTTTGAGATTAATGCATGTATGACCGACATCTGTTCTATCTTTACTTCTGATGTTATTTCACTGCAAATGTACAAGAAATATTCCTATCTTTACCTCTTTAAATTCCGGGAGAATGGCGAAACTGAAATCAGTCTATTTTTGCAGTAATTGTGGTCATGAATCACCTAAATGGATGGGGAAATGCCCATCATGTGGTGAGTGGTCGACATTTGTCGAGGAGCTGATACGCAAAGATGCAGCAGCAAGACAGGAGGATACCCGTTCATTCTCAGAGGTGAAAAGTGAGCCGTTGACGTTGAGGGAGATCACCGCTGATGAAGAGCCGCGTATAGATATGCGGGACAGGGAACTGAACAGGGTGCTCGGTGGCGGGCTGGTTCCTGCCTCTGTAGTTTTGCTGGGGGGTGAGCCGGGTATTGGAAAATCGACCCTTGTACTGCAAACCATCCTTAAGCTGAGAGGTATACGTACGCTCTATGTCTCCGGTGAGGAGAGCGCACGACAGCTGAAACTACGTGCTGAGCGGATAAGTCTGGAGAACGATGATTGCCTGATCGTATGTGAGACCAATCTTGATACTATTTTCACGCATCTGAAGAAGATCTCACCACAGCTGCTCGTCGTCGATTCCATACAGACTGTCTACAGTGAAGCGCTTGAGTCGGCCCCCGGCAGCATCTCCCAGGTACGTGAATGTGCTGCGGCACTTCTCAAGTTTGCCAAGCAGTCGGGTACGCCGGTGCTGCTTATCGGGCATATCACCAAGGATGGAAGTATTGCCGGACCGAAGATCCTGGAGCATATCGTGGATACTGTGATTCAGTTTGAGGGCGATCAGCATTATATGTACCGCATACTGCGGAGCATCAAAAACCGCTTTGGCAGTACAGCCGAACTGGGAATCTATGAGATGAATCAATCGGGATTGCGCGAAGTAAGCAATCCCTCGGAGCTGTTACTGACGCAGAATCATGAAGGATTGAGCGGTGTTTCCATTGCCGCTGCCATTGAAGGAGTACGCCCCTTCGTGATTGAAACACAGTCGCTGGTGAGCACCGCTGCTTATGGAACCCCTCAGCGTTCAGCCACCGGATTCGATATCCGCAGAATGAATATGCTGCTGGCCGTGCTGGAGAAGCGTGCAGGCTTCAAGCTGGCACAGAAGGATGTTTTTCTGAATATTGCAGGTGGGTTGCGTGTGAATGATCCCGGCATGGACCTGTCGGTGATTAGTGCCGTGCTCTCATCCAGTCTTGATATCTCAATTGATCGTGACACCTGCCTTTGCGGTGAGGTGGGCCTGTCGGGAGAGATAAGACCTGTCAACCGCATCGAACAACGTATACAGGAGGCTGAGAAGCTGGGCTTCTCGCGGATACTTATTCCTGCCAACAATCTCAAAGGATATAATAAGAAGGTCTCCATAGAATTGTTGCAGGTGAAGAAGGTGAGTGACGCATTCGGACTACTGTTTGCCTGACCGTTGTCAGCATCCTTTGTGCACGCACTCAGTGAAATAAGTGAAAACCTTTTGTAACTCAAAAAAATATGCTATCTTTGCAACCGTTTTAAGCGAAATTGGTACCTTGGCCGAGTGGTTAGGCGCCGGTCTGCAAAACCGTTTACGGCGGTTCGAATCCGCCAGGTACCTCTACAGTGAGAGGCTGCTTTTCATCAGGCAGCCTCTCTCCGTTTAAAAAAACGCTTCTCTATTACACCTGATTCTCCTTGTCTTATATGCCTGATTCTCCTTATCCTACTTCTCTCATCCTCTGTTGCATCAGTCTCATCATCTCTCTTGTTTATGAAGTATTATGTTGAAAAACATATAGCTTGATTTTTGTTAATCGATTGACCTTCCTATCTTTGTATGATATCGTACCGAGCACTCCCTGACCTGACGGATCTGATCCGGAGTGATGGTTTTATGCTATTTTCAGTCAAGAGAGTACACCCTACATAGAGGAAGAGGTTGATCTGCTCAAACTGTTAACAAAGAAATGATCCCCATACGGCCTGCCCCTAACCTCTGTGAGGTGCAGCGTGCAATCCCAGGATAAAAATAAATGTAATGATGAATTGGAAATTTACGACAATTGTGCTGCTGCTCATCCTGTTCTCCAGTATAAATGGCAGCGCGGGTGAGGAGGATGAGAAAGGCGGGGAGTCAGTGGAAGTACTGGTTCCGCTGGCAGATCCCTTTATTCTGTTGTACGACGGGATCTATTATGCATATGGCACAGGCTCGCCAGATGGCATAGAGGTGATGACTTCCGTAGATCTTAAGAGATGGAAGAGATCAGGCAGTGAGGCTGGCAGGCTGGCACTTCATAAGGATGATTCGTATGGTGACAGGTGGTTTTGGGCTCCTGAAGTATATTACGTCGATGGTACATTCTATATGTACTACTCTGCTGATGAGCATATGTGCGTGGCTACCTCAGATTCCCCCCTTGGTCCCTTCACGCAGGAGGTGCAGAAGCCGATGCTGGAAGGAGAGAAGACGATAGACAATTCTCTTTTTATCGATGATGACGGCACACCCTATCTCCTTTTCGATCGTTTCAATGACGGACTCAATATTTGGATTTCAAAACTTGAGGAGGATCTGATGACACTCAGGAAAGAGACGATGCGACCATCTATTCATGTCTCTCAGGAGTGGGAGACGGTATGGCCAAGAGTGAACGAGGGGGCGTTTGTCATCAGGCATAATGGGCTTTATTATATGACCTATTCTGCCAACAGTTACGAAAGCCCCTTCTATGGGATTGGTTGTGCTACAGCAGACAGTTTGACGGGAGAATGGGTGAAGTATCCGCATAATCCACTGCTGCAGATGCCGGGTGATCTTGTGGGTGTGGGGCACAGCTCCCTGTTCAGGGATAAGCACGGTGAATGGAAAATTGTATTTCACGCACATCAGAGCAAGTCAGAGATCCATCCAAGGAACATGTTCATCAGCACAGTCTATTTCAAGCATGTCGATGGAAAGGAACAGCTGTTTATTGATCCGGATTATGACATTCCCTTGCTTGAAACTGATTAATACCGGAGAGAAAATCAGATTCATGTTGCATTAAGTATGCCCCGCAGATTCATCGCTTTACCTATGGGGTGCAATGCCTGTTATGCAGTTGGTTGTTGTGGAATGCTTTTTTTATCGCTGCGTTATTGCTCCTTTTGTTTATTATCATCCTTGTTGTCAGACTCAGCCGTATTCCCAAACGCATCGGTCTGTTTATCCTTTTTCAATGCATCTGCCACTTTTCCGTAATTCTCTTTCCATGCATCTGAGACAGTAGCAAAGAAACTGGCCGCGCTCTCTCTTACCACATCCCATTTGCTATCAGAAACATTCTCAAATTCATCGAGCTTGGATGATAGATTCTCCTTTACTCCTTTTAGTTTTTCAAGTTGTTCCCGATATTCCTCTTTGGCATCTTCCGCGATCTCTCCTGCTTTATCTTCGAGTTTTGCAATGTAGTCTGAAAGTTCTTCCAGTACTGCATATGTTTTCTGTTTGAATTCTTCTTTTTTCATTTAATAGGGTGTTAATGATTTACTTCTATCAATAAACATATGATGGTGCAATTGGTTCAACAGAATCATTAATAAGGCTGCGTATTACACATCTTAACGATGTTATAATCATGAAGATTCAATAAAATTTAACCCGGTTATATGTGAATAATGGCATCAGTGTGAAAGCAAAACGAATGGAAAAGCGTATCTTTGCAACTTAAGAATGAATATAAGTATGTTGAACATTGTGATTTTTGGAGCTCCCGGATCAGGAAAGGGAACACAAAGCGAAAAGCTGGCTGCTAAATACGGACTACAACACGTATCCACCGGCGAAATACTACGTGAAGAGATTGATACGAATACAGAACTAGGTAAACTGGCAGATTCATATATGTCGAAAGGGGAGCTTGTACCCGATTGTATTGTAATTGATATGCTGGATTGTCTGACCGAAAAAAAGAGGCATGTAAAGGGTTTTATTTTCGATGGATTTCCCCGCACTGTTCCTCAGGGTGTTGCACTCAGTCAGATGCTCTCAAAATATGGAGAGGATGTAAATGTAGTTATTAGTCTTGAAGTAGAAGATGAGGTGTTGATAGGTCGTTTGCTGAAGCGCGGGGAGATCTCCGGCAGAGCAGATGACAACCGTGAGACGATTGAATCACGGCTGAAGGTCTATTACAGACAGACATCTCCTTTAAAGGATTTTTACAGAGAGCGGGAAATACTTAAAGAGATTGAGGGCGTAGGAACTGTTGAAGAGGTGTTCCGTAGCATTGAAAATGAAGTGGACCCATTCGTGGATCCGATAATAAAAAAAGAATGGCAGAAACAAATTTTGTAGATTATGTGAAGATCTTTTGCCGCTCGGGCAAAGGAGGACGGGGTTCTGCTCATTTCAGAAGAGAGAAGTATGTCCCCAAAGGCGGTCCCGATGGGGGTGATGGTGGTGAAGGCGGTAACATCATATTGAGAGGTAATCGCAACTATTGGACGCTATTGCATTTACGCTATCAGAAGCATCTTTTTGCCGGTCATGGCGGGGGAGGCTCGAAAGCACAGCGTTCAGGGAAGAAGGGTGAGAGCAAGATTATTGATGTTCCCTGCGGCACTGTTGCATACGATGCCTTCACAGGAGATTACCTGTGTGATATTACCGATCATGATCAGGAGGTAATTCTTCTTAAAGGAGGTCGTGGCGGACAGGGTAATCAACACTTTAAGACGGCTACGAACCAGACACCACGTTTCGCTCAACCCGGTGAACCTTCCGAAGAGAAGTGGGTGATCCTGGAGTTGAAGCTGTTGGCTGATGTGGGACTGGTAGGTTTTCCCAATGCCGGCAAATCAACCCTGCTCTCAGTGGTCTCCGCTGCCAAGCCAAAAATAGCCAATTATCCCTTTACCACGCTTGAGCCCAACCTGGGTATTGTGAGTTACAGGGATGGTAAATCGTTCGTGATGGCAGATATACCCGGCATTATTGAAGGCGCCAGTGAAGGGAAAGGTCTCGGGCTCCGTTTCTTGCGACACATTGAACGAAACTCATTACTGCTCTTCGTGATTCCTGCCGATGCCGATGATATTAGGAAAGAATATGAAGTGTTACTCAACGAGCTGACGCAGTATAATCCTGAATTGTTGGATAAGACACATGTGCTTGCCATCTCCAAGGCAGATATGCTGGACGATGAGTTGATGCATGAAATATCGCTTGACCTGCCCGGCCTGCCATATATCTTTATCTCATCCATGACCGGTTTAGGCATACCTGTATTGAAAGATATCTTATGGAGGGAATTGAATGCAGAAGAATATATTCCTTCAGTCGCCACAAGTGAAACGTTGATACACAGAAAATTGAATATTGCCTCCCTTGAGTTTGATCCGGAGGATGAGATTGTGATTGATGAAATCGACGATATAGAGGATGAGGAGTATGAGGATGATTATTACGATGAAGAAATTTAACGTTCCGGTATGAATCGGCATCCCCAGCAGAGCAATCTTCTGCTATTTGATCTGTTCAACCGTGAGGAGAGAATTAAACATTTCTCTACCACACGTACAGGAGGTGTAAGCAACGGGGCGTTCTCCTCCTTCAATATGGGTAACTTCTCGGATGATGACCCCTTGAAGATCCGTGAGAACAGACTTATCCTTGCCCGCATGTTCTACATGGAGTTAACGCACTTTATCACGCCGCATCAGACACACGGTACAGCCGTTTTGACTGTGGACAAATCTTTTCTTGAGCTGGATAATGCCGCTGCAATTGAAGCTTTGTATGGTGTGGATGCCACCATCACCCGGGAGAAAGAGATCTTCCTTTGTGCCACCACGGCCGATTGTTTGCCTGTGATTATTTTTGATAAAAAAAATGAAGCCATTGCCGCAATACATGCCGGTTGGAGAGGTACAGTCGGCCGCATTATTGAGAAAACCATTGCCGAGATGCAACGACAGTTTGGGTCCTCCCCCGTTGATTTGCTTGTGGGCATTGGTCCTGCCATATGTCCGGATCACTACGAGGTAGGAGATGAGGTGGGAGCGCAGTTCCAAAAGAATGGCTTTGATCTCACCGATGCAGCTGTCTCATACCGGGATAATAATACATCGCGGTTACATATTGATTTAAAGGAGATAAACAGAAGGGAGTTATTGCGATTGGGAGTGCTTGCAAACAATATTGAAAAGAGCGATTTATGCACCTATGAGAAGCAGGAGCTCTTCTTCTCTGCTCGCAGACAATCAGTTCACTCGGGGAGAATGCTGACAGGGATAATGCTGAACAGATAAAAAAAAAGAGAATGAATTCTTTCATTCACTCTCTTTCCTTCTTCATAACGACCAGCTATGGCCGGAATATCTCTTTAGTAACGTGCACTTACCACATCCCAATCTACTATCTTCCATACTTCTTTCAGGTGTTCGGCACGGCGATTCTGGTAGTCGAGATAGTATGAATGTTCCCATACATCAAATCCCAATACAGGCGTCAAACCGCTAGTGAGGGGGTTGCCTGCATTGCTTTCCTTGAGGATAGAGAGTTTGCCGCTACCGTCCTTTGCCAGCCACACCCATCCTGAGCCGAACAGAGATGTTCCGGCAGCATTGAACTCTTCCTTGAATTTATCGAAGGAACCAAACTGTTCATTGATGGCCTCAGCCAACATTCCTGTAGGCTCACCTCCGCCATCTTTCTTGAAGGATGTAAAGTAAATGTTATGGTTCAGTATCTGACCTGCATTATTAAAGATTGCTCCATCGCTCTCTTTGACCACAGTTTCAAGATCTGCATTTTCAAATTTCGTTCCTACGACCAACTTATTTAAATTGTCCACGTAGGCCTGATGATGTTTCCCGTAGTGGAGTTCAACTGTTTGTTTGCTGATTACCGGCTCTAAAGCATCGGTTGCATAAGGTAATGCTACTTTTTCAAATTTCATATTTACTTTATTTTTAGAATTATTATTCTCGTTATTTTTTGCATTGGAGTTATTACAGCTGATCATAGATAGTGTAAATAAACCCGTCAGAAGGTAATAATGAATTGCTTTCATTTTTTTCGATTTATTGTTTGGTGATATAACGAAATAAAATTGCTATTTGTTCGCTCATCGTTGGAATCTATCCAGTCAAAGATTGTAAAAACGGGCAAAAAAAATAGCCTGAATGTTAAAATTCAGGCTATTAACCGTTTGTCAGGGTGACATATTGTTTTTTTCTATCGGTCGTTGTCTTTATTTATTTCATTTACAGCTTGTTCATGCTACTTTACCTCTTCACCCTGGTTGGCTATTCTCTCACTGTTGGTGACATCTTCATTCTCCGGATCTTCATTCCCGACAGGAGCATCCTGCTTTCTGCCGGCAGCGACCTCTTCATCTGAAAGGTTAAATACATTTTCACCTGATCCCATAGGCTTTGAAGGAATCTCTGTATCATCGACGTTGTCTTTCTTATTGTCGAAGATCTCCTGAGAACGGGAGGTCCACAACCTTTTGCCGAAAATATTTTCCAGGTCATCTGCATAGATAATTTCTCTTTCCAAAAGGATGTTGGCCAATTTACTGTGTCCTTCCGTTTTCTCAGTTAGTATCTGTTTTGCCCTTTCATATTGCTGGGCGATCATTACCTTTACTTCATTGTCAATAAGCTGTGCTGTGTCATCACTATAGGGTTTTGAAAAGCTGTATTCCTGTCCCGTCGAATCGTAATAACTGAGGTTAGGCAGCTTGTCGCTCATACCCATATAAGTGATCATTGCATATGCCTGTTTGGTGACTCGCTCGAGATCGTTCATCGCTCCCGATGAGATCTGTCCGATAAACAGCTCTTCCGCGGCACGACCACCCAACAGTGAACACATCTCGTCGAGCATCTGCTCTTTCGTCGTGATCTGCCGCTCTTCCGGCAGGTACCATGCTGCCCCGAGTGCTTTCCCACGAGGTATGATGGTCACCTTGACCAGCGGGTTGGCGTGCTCAAGAAACCAGCTCAGTGTGGCATGTCCCGCCTCGTGAACGGCGATAGATTTTTTCTCTCCCTGGGTGATGATCTTGTTTTTCTTTTCAAGCCCGCCTACAATACGATCCACGGCGTTCATGAAGTCATCTTTCTGTACAAACTTCTTCTTCTTTCGTGCAGCAATCAGTGCTGCCTCGTTACAGACGTTTGCGATATCAGCCCCCGAGAATCCAGGTGTTTGTCGGGCAAGAAATTCAACGTCGATCGATTCATCAATCTTGATGGGACGTAAATGCACCTTGAATATCTCCTTGCGGTCGTTCAGATCGGGCAGCTCTACGTAGATCTGTCGGTCGAAACGCCCTGCACGCATCAATGCTTTGTCCAGCACATCGGCACGGTTGGTGGCTGCGAGAATGATCACGCCACTGTTGGAGCCGAATCCATCCATCTCTGTAAGGAGTTGGTTGAGTGTGTTCTCTCTCTCATCATTCGATCCGAAGTTGGTGTTCTTACCACGTGCACGACCTACAGCATCAATCTCATCGATGAAGACAATGCAGGGAGCCTTCTCCTTTGCCTGACGGAACAGATCACGTACACGTGAGGCTCCCACACCCACAAACATCTCCACGAAATCAGATCCCGAGATGGAGAAGAAAGGTACGTTGGCCTCACCTGCAACAGCTTTGGCCAGCAATGTCTTCCCTGTTCCCGGAGGGCCTACAAGTAACGCACCTTTAGGAATCTTTCCTCCCAGGTTGGTGTAGTTGTTCGGGCTTTTAAGGAATTCAACGATCTCCTGTACCTCCTCCTTGGCCTCAGAGAGACCTGCCACATCCTTGAATGTGACTTTTTGGCTTGAGTCTTTATCAAATAGTTGTGCTTTTGATTTACCCACACTGAAAACGCCACCGCTACCTCCGCCGGCACCACCCTGCATCCTGCGCATCATCCATATCCAGAATACGATGAGCAATAGAAAGGGTGCAAAGGTGATCAGTATCCCCCACATTTCAGAGGTGGTATCAAAACGCACCTCGATGTCGTAATTCTGTTCTGTTTTAACAGTATCAATAAATTCAGAGATAGCTTCTGCCGATGCTCCTTCCACCGTGATCACAGGCATTTTTCCCACCTTGGCGGCATCTTCACCGAAGATATAGCCCACAGATTCCTCCCGCACGACAGCTTCAGCTGTTCCTTTATTACTGTAAACCACGATGCTTTTCACACGGTTGTCTCTCACATATTGCTGGAAATCGGACCACTGGATCTCTTTCACCGTAGTATCCTGACCGAAAAACCACATTCCCATCAGTATTGCAAGAGCAACAGCATATATCCAATAAGGATTAAACGGTTTTTTGGGATTACCGCCACTCATCTTTGGACGTAATGTTGGCTGCTTATCATTTTTATTTGTCGAATTATTCATTTGGTTAATGCCTCTTTTGCGATTTGATTCTCCGGACAACTCAGAACTCTTGCACATGTCCGTTGAGTTATTAGTAACAATTTATTGAAGAATTAGTTTATAGTGTGGAGGGAATGTGTACCGACTTTGCATCTTCCCAAAGGTTATCGATATTGTAAAAGCTACGAAGGTCAGGAAGGAATATATGTACAATAACGTTACCGTAATCCATCCCAATCCATTCGGAGAGCTGTTGACCATGTACACGTATTGGATTTTCTTTCATGTTCTTTCTGACGATCACTTCAATTGAATCTGCCAGGGCCGATACCTGTGTCGGGGAATTGCCTTCACAGATTACAAAATAATCGCAAACAGCTCCAGACATTCCCTTCAATTGGATAACACTGATGTTTTTTCCTTTTTTTTCCTGTATTCCTTCAATAATACTTTCTACGAGTTGGTTTTTCTCTGTCATTCTTTATTTTAAGTGAGTTAATGATGCAAAGATAGGCTGTTTTTTCATAAATTACCATGAAAAGGAGATGTAAATGATTACACACAAGCAATTGCCTATGGGCTTATTTACGATCGATATGTTGAATAAGGGATTTCTTCACCGAAATAACACTATTCAAATAAATGCTTTCTCTTCTTTAAAGGATATAACAAAAACAGTGCCAGGAACTGTGACACCGGAAAAGAGGAAGCCCTGTCTTGGAATGACAGGGCTTCATTGTAAGAGTCTATGACCATCACTCCATGCTGTGACAGGTTGATTTACCCATATAACAAAGAGTCGCTCGGAGATCTGTTGCTTTACACTCTCTAAATTGTTTGATTACAATGTTTGTAACTTTATGTTTTTCCACAGAACCTTGATTCCGCCTCCATCATGAATTTGTAAAGCAATACGTCCCTGACCTTTACCAATCTTCTCATCCGTAATATCCACCATCTCTTCACCATTGAGATAGGTCTTCACGTTATCATCCTTCACAACAATACGCATGGTGTTCCAATCATTCTCCTTTAAAATATCTTCCTTCTCATCCTCAATCTGAATAAGCCATCCACGCCCGTAGGACTCATAAATACCACCGGTATCCATCCCTTTCGGGGCCACTTCAACCTGCCAGCCGTTCACGATCGCACCCGGTTCAACAAATGAACGGATGAATACACCAGAGTTGCCGTCAGCCTCCTGTTTAAAGTCAAGTGACAGATCGAAATTGTCATAATATTCACGGGTAGCGAGGTAGCCATACTGCTTATCGGGTCCGCTTTCACATACCAGAAGACCATCTTCAACGTACCATTTCTCTGTACCGTACACTTCCCAACCCTGCAGGTCAGTACTGTTAAAGAGGGTTATCTCCCTTGTTTTACCGGGTAGTTCTTTGATCTTTACATTACGAAACCAGGCAGCTGACCCATGATCCTGCAGGCAGATCACCCCCTTGCGGGCCAAACCGTATTCAGGTGCATTCTCCCACTTGCCACTGTTCTTACGTTCGAACCACTCTTCAGTCCATGCTTCAAACTCAACCACCTTTTCACCGTTCAGCCAGTGCTCCACATGGCCATTGTCAAAAATTATCTTTGAGCTGTTCCATTCACCGGCAGGCTTGATGACTGTCCTGGCAGTGTCTGTAGTGTACATCGCATAGTCAGCAGCGGTCTTCTGCCAATCTTCCAATGGTTGCGGAAAATTCAGATCGTCGATCAGTTGATATTCAGGACCGGTGACATAAGGAACGGCGAATTTCGGGTTCTCAACAACATGATATAACACGCCACTATTTCCTCCGTCGGCTATTTTCCATTCCCAGACAAGTTCAAAATTCTCGTATATTTTGTCCGTCACAATGTAACCGTGTTCATCGGCACCTTCTCCTTTGGCCTGAATTGTTCCGTCTTCGGCAAACCATGGAGCGGTAAGGGTTTCTCCGTTATAATCACGCCATCCGTTGAGTGTTGTACCATCGAAAAGAAGCTCCCATCCATCGGCCACTTCCTGCGGAGTAAGTACGTTATGCTTCGCATCACTTGTGCACGCCGTAATAAATGCCATCATAGCGATTGTAATTAATAAAATAAAATTTGATTTCATACCTTTTATTATTTAAAGAATTATTCTTTCCTTTGCCCTTATTCGCAATCGTTTCTATTTTATTTGAAATACTGACTGTGAAAGAGTAGTGATTTTTTTTGCCCTGCTATAGTTATCGGCCAGAAATAACCGGTATTGATAGCGCATGATTGTATGTGCAAAGATATTGAATTATTAAAAATTAACACCACCTTTTCATGTAATTAATTCAATATTTGCTTAAATCCCTGCAAAATGTCTGCAGATAATGAAAAGTATCCCATGCAGGTATGTGTCACGAAACATCTGCAGCACATCATCTCATATTTTAAACCAAAAGAGGCAATCCGGTGTTTAACCGGGCAGAGAAACTATTGAGAATGCATATTTAAACAAACAGTATATTTTGGAACATTTTGATCTGTCGGATAACAGAATAATAAAGGATGGCTCTTTTGTCGCATCTGTCGGTTTTTTTGATGGAGTGCATATTGGACACCGCTATCTTATTAAACAAATTAAAGAAGAGGCTAAACGACTCAACCTGCCCTCTGCAATTATTACTTTTCCGGTACATCCGCGTAAAGTGCTGCAAAAAGATTATCAACCTGCTCTGTTATGTGGTTATGAAGAGAAGCTGGAACAATTGGCTACTACGCAGATCGATTTCTGCATTACCCTGCCTTTCACTCATGATCTTTCTCTTTTGTCAGCCAAAGAGTTTATGCAAAAGGTGCTGAAAAAGAAGATCGGTGTAGATACACTTTTTATTGGTTATGATAATCGTTTTGGATATAACCGCGAGGAGAGTTACCGTGAGTATGAAAAATATGGCTCGGAAATGGGCATGCAGGTGGTTGAGGCTTCAGAATGGCAGATGGATGGTGAGAACGTAAGTTCTACAAAGATACGCACCCTGTTAAAAGAGGGTGAGATATTAAAGGCGAACAGTCTGTTGACATATAATTATACGCTGTCGGGGAAGATTGTTGAAGGTTATCGTGTAGGAAGAACGATAGGGTTTCCTACAGCCAATATCAGGTCATGGGAGCGATATAAAGTGGTTCCGGCCTTAGGTGTTTATGCTGTTTTGGTACATGTGAGGGATGTACTATATGAAGGGATGCTCTATATCGGTACCAGACCCACACTGCATGATGACCCTGAGATAAGCGTGGAGGTGAATATCTTTGATTTTAACGCCGATCTTTACAACCAGTCTCTCACGGTGGAGTTTATCGATTTTATCAGGCCCGACAGGAAATTTGAGACGATGGATAAGCTGGTACAGCAGATTCATAATGATAAAATATTGGTGCAAAAGCGTTTATTAAAAGAAAAATGATGAAAACCATTCAGCTTAACAACGGGATAGAAATCCCCTCACCCGGCCTGGGCACCTATCACCTGGGGAGAAACGATGAAGAGGTATACCGGGCAGTTCGTCATGCGATAGAGGTTGGATACCGTCATATCGATAGTGCCGCTTTTTATGATAATGAGGAGCCTGTTGGTAAGGCGATCAGGGAAAGCAACGTTCCACGTGAAGAGTTGTTCATCACTACCAAGTTGTGGGGTAGCGATATCAAAGAGAATCACATAGAGAAAGCATTTGAAAATAGTTTGCATCGTCTCAATGTGGGCTATATTGATCTTTATCTTGTACACTGGCCCGTGAAGGAGATGATCGCTGCCACCTGGAAAGAGATGGAGCGGATCTATCAGAGCGGAAGAGTGAAAGCTATCGGTGTGAGTAACCACCTGATACATCATCTCGAAACACTGCTGCAACAGGCGGAGATAATACCGGCAGTCAATCAGGTAGAGCTGCATCCCTTTCTGGTGATGCAGGAACTGCAGAATTACTGCAGTGAAAAGGGTATTGTGGTTGAGTCCTGGAGTCCCCTGGGTAGCAGCAAGATCCCACTGCTGACTGATTCACGTATAGAGGAGATAGCGACACGAAAAGGAAAGTCCACAGCACAGGTCATCCTACGGTGGAACCTGCAGAAGCAAATTATTCCGCTCCCAAAATCATCCGACTGGCAACGGCAGCATGAGAATTTCTCCCTCTTCGATTTTAGCCTTACGGCAGATGAGATCGTTGAGATTGACCGGCTCGACAGGAATCACAGAACGGGTGTCCATCCCGATGAAATCGCTTTTTAGTAGATCCCTCTCTCATTAAGGGCCCGTTGATATGCTCTTGCATTCCGTGCATGTTCGGCATGAGTGATGGCGAAGTTGTGACGTCCGGAGAGATCATCTTTCGCACACATAAACAGATATTGATGTGTTGTGGGTGACAGCGTTCCTTCAATGGCGGTGATCGAAGGGATCCTGATGGGACCGGGAGGTAAACCTGTGTTTTTATAGGTGTTGTAGGGCGATTCAACCTCCAGGTGACTGTACAGTATACGGCGTAGTGTAAAATCACCGACAGCAAATTTCACCGTCGGGTCAGCTTCCAGTCGCATCCCTTTTTTCAGCCGGTTCAGGTAGAGTCCAGCCACAACAGGGTATTCATCGGCATATGTCGCTTCCTCCTCAACGATTGAAGCCAGTACTGATACCTGCAATGGCGTAAGCCCTATTTTTTCTGCTTTGCTCTTACGATTTTCATTCCAGAAGGCATCATACTCCTTTTTCATACGTTTGAGCAGGTTGTCGGTGCCGGTATCCCAATATACCTCGTATGTATTTGGAATAAAGATCGATAGGATAGTCTGTTCGTTCAGGCCCAACTCTTTCGCTTTGGAAGGCTCATTGAGAAGGTTCAGCAATGAAAGACTATCAAGCATCAATTGTTGAGAGATTCGTCCTGCCAGGTTTTCTTTTGAGCGGATATTGTTAAAGGTAAGATTTACCGGTGTTTGATTTCCTGAACGCAGTAGACGGATTACATCGGGCATTGTCATGCCCTCTTCAATGGCATACCTGCCGGTCTTCACACTGTTTGGGTAATTCATCCTTTGTGCCAGCATATCGAACAATTTCTCTGAGGATAGTGCATCTTTCTCCTTCAATTGAAGAACAACCTCTTCGTAACGCTTCTTCTCATCGATATAAATGTAGATTGTTTCCTCTAAATCAATCGGCCTGAAAATTACACTGTAGGCATAAATGCCGGTGGCAATGATCAATAGCAACAGAAAACCGATGATCCATCGTAATGGCTTTCTTTTATTATTTGTCTTTTTCTCTACCATGCGTTGAATAATTTCCTTTGTAAGCAGCACAAAAGTAGAAAGATTCATTTGAAAATCTGACTTTTTCTTTGACAAGTTGAAAACAATCTTGTATATTTGCATCCGATTTCAGCAAAAATCCTAACGGAAGTGTGGGTGAGTGGCTGAAACCACCAGTTTGCTAAACTGACGTACGGGTAACTGTACCGGGGGTTCGAATCCCCCCGCTTCCGCAAAGTAGCTGTCTGACTGTATGTCAGGTGGCTATTTTTTTGCTTTGTATGCACAGGCTGATTCATCTGCAGCATTATCATATTGCTCTATCAACCCATTTAATTATCTATCAGAAATATGTTGTATAACATGTTTTTTGTTGTATCTTTGTGGTGATTAATATGGCAAGCGAGTTATTTAAATCATTTTAGGTTATCATTAAAAGACTAAAAGAGATTCTTACCGACGGCTGCCGATAATCATAACAATTTAAAACTGATAATTATGGATGTCAAAACCAAGACAAGCAATGAGATTCTTGCACAGATAAAATATCTGGAGAAGAATATCTCAAAGGGGTCTGTCACCTATCTTGTGAACCGAATGAACCGACTCAGAGTGTTGAAAACAAGTTTGCATCGTTTTGCAAGCTGAGAATTCGGACTTCATGTCAAAAGCTGAGTGATCTGAATGGGATCACGGATGCTTTACTGTAGAAAATTACTTATTTATTATATATCGAGGCTGCCTTACCGGTAGCTTTTTTATTTTATGTAAGTAAATTATGCAAAATGTTGACTGTTTCTCATTGAGAAGTGCTCTGAAATATGTTTTTTATATATCTTTGCAGTGATTTTATTGCAAAATGCAAATCATCAATTCGACAAATTTTTTGAAAATTATATCTATGGAATTATTATCTGCCCGATTAACCGCCTTATCGCCCTCTGAAACGTTTGCGATGGCACAGAAAAGCAATGAACTGAAAGCCCAGGGTATTGACGTGATTAATATGAGTGTGGGTGAACCTGATTTCACCACACCGGTACATATAAAGGAGGCAGCTAAACAAGCGATCGACGATAATTTCTCGTTCTATTCTCCTGTAGCCGGTTTCCCTGATTTGAAGAAAGCAGTCTGCGAGAAGTTGAAAAATGAAAATGATCTTGAATATACCCCGGCACAGATTGTGGTTTCAGGTGGGGCCAAACAATCGCTTTGCAATGTTATTCTTTCCATAGTGGACAAAGATGAGGAGGTGATCATTCCTGCACCGTACTGGGTTAGTTATCCGGAGATGGTTAAGCTGGCGGAAGGAAGATCTGTTTTTATTTATGCAGGTATTGAGAAAGAGTTTAAGATTACACCACAACAACTTGAAGATGCTATCACACCAAGGACGAAAGCATTGATACTCTGTTCACCATCGAATCCTACAGGAAGTGTCTATACCCGGGATGAACTGCAGGCGTTGGCCGATGTGCTGGAGAAGCATAAAAATGTATATGTTGTTGCTGATGAGATTTATGAGCATATCAACTATATTGGTAAACATGAGTCGATGGCTCAGTTTGACAACATCCGTGACCGGGTGATTGTGGTGAACGGTGTTTCTAAAGGATATGCGATGACAGGGTGGCGTATAGGCTGGATTGCTGCACCGCAATGGATTGCCTCTGCCTGCAGCATGTTGCAGGGACAATATACCTCAGGGCCCTCATCAATTTCTCAGAAAGCTGCCGTGGCTGCATATACAGGTGATCAATCCTGTGTGACTGAGATGAGAGAAGCATTTGAAAGGCGAAGAGATCTTATTGTAAATCTGCTGGGTCAGATCCCCGGGTTGAAAGTGAATAACCCCATGGGTGCATTTTATATCTTCCCCGAGTGTGCAGGTTATCTGGGGAAATCATACAATGGGAAAAAGATAAACACGGCGACCGATTTAGCGATGTATCTTCTTGAAGTAGCACATGTGGCCTGCGTGGGGGGTGATGCTTTCGGTGCGCCCGGCTGCATCCGCATCTCCTATGCCACCTCCGATGAAAACATCACAAAAGCAATTGCAAGAATTGCAGCAGCGCTGGAAAAACTCATCTAAGTGATATGGTACAACAAAATATGCCGGGTCATCATTGATCCGGCATATTTTTTTAAGGGTGTCTGCAGCCAGCTGAATGCTGACAGAAGTGATTCAGTCTTTTAAAGTTTTGCTTTAATCATCACAGGGAAATGGTCTGATGGAAAACGGCCGTAAGGCATATCGTTCAACACGCCATATTTTTTCACGGTTATATCGGGCGTCACCCAGATATAATCGATACGATCTATCATCAGAGCATCTGATTGAAAAGCGTTAAATGTGCCAACTGTACCGTAAGGTGGAATCCTGGTTTCAAGATAGGAGTCTTGTAGCAATCCCGAGTCGTAGATGATTTGTATGGGCTCCGAATCGGGCAACGCATTGAAGTCGCCGGTAGCAATAACCCTACTACTACCTGCTATCTTTTTAATTTTATCCAACAGCAACAGTGAAGAATTTCTCCGTGCCTCCTTCCCCTGGTGATCGTAGTGAGCATTGAATACGAAGAATGTTTTCCCCGATCTTTTCTCCCTGAACTTTGCCCATGAGCATATTCGATTACAACAGGTTGCATCCCATCCTTTTCCCGGCACATCGGGTGTTTCAGAGAACCAGAAATCACCATTGTCGACAACCTCAAACCTCTTTTTATTGTAGATGATGGCTGAGTGCTCACCGGCATCCTTCCCATCATCACGACCGCCACCCACATAAGTGTAATTTCCCATCTCAAGAATAGCATCCAGTTGATGTTTAAAACCCTCCTGGGTACCAATAATATCCAGTTCATGAAAACGGATCAACCCTTTCACCATCTCTTTTCTGTTTGGCCAGGCATTCTCGCCATCGCTGTTTGTATCCAATCTCAGGTTGAACGAAGAGATGTTGAGCGTGATCTCTTTTCTGCTTTGGGCAAACAGTGTTGAGGCAGTGAGCATCAAAAGGCAGCACCATGTGAATAAAGTCTTCATAAAGTTATCTGTTTTTTTTAATCGTTATTGACACCCATACCGGCAAATGATCGGAAGCCATTGGCTCACTCTCTACTGTGGACTCATGGAGATTCACTTCAAATTGCGGGTTGTTCTTGAAGAGCAGATAATCAATGCATCTGTTGGGGTTGTTCACCGGAATGGTTGGTTGAGTTATATCATTTAGAATGGTCCATGCTTCAGACAGTCTCTGAATCTCCTCCGACGCAGGTACAGCGTTGAGATCACCTGCCAGAATGAGCGGCTTTGATGTATGATCTTTGAGCCAGCTGTTGATGACATCTACCGATGCCACCCTGTCAGACTGATTGAGTGACCAGTGGGTGCTGCAGATAATATAATCCTGTAGTTCCACCAGCAATAAGCTCCGCTGTTCTTCACTGCCGGGGAGAGGTATGGCCTCTTTCCGTAGTGGCTTCTCTTTGGTGAGTATGCCCACGCCATAGGCCCCTCCCTTATAATCAATCGATTTGTTATAAGAGGCGTACATCCCCGTTCTCCCGGCCAGTTCATCCAGTACAACCACACCGTTGCTTCTCTCCGTGGCACTGTCGAGCTCCTGAATCGCTACAGCGTCGGCATCGATCCGGTTGATCACGTCTGCCACCCTGTCGTAGTTGGTGACATCATCCATGCCACGCCCATTACGCACATTATAAGTGAGAATCTTCAACCTGTTGTTGTCATCTTTTTTTGCGTCGCTGGCGGAGTTGTAGCAACTCAAAAGACTCCCTGAGAGGAGTATAGTGAACAGATATATAAAAGTTCTACTGATGTTCATATGATTAAATTATTACTTCAATTTTATAAGACTTTTCCTGCGTTCACTCTTGTCGACAGAAGCGTTGTCACTCTATTCACATATCGAAAAGTTCACATTCAAATGTATCATAAGGAGCCTGCTTATCCTTCCACTTAAGAACAACCGGTGGAAGTGTCATTTACGGAATGTCAGATTCACTTTCACCGGAAAGTGATCTGATGGGGTACGTGCGATGTAATCCATCAGGCTCACCTCTTTCGGGAAATTACTACTCCTGATGATACTGTCGTTAACCTGTGTATGATAAGTATCGGTAAGTACGCCATATTTCTCAACCTTGAAGAAGGGTGAGACAAAAAGGTGGTCGATACGGCTATCTGTTTTCAGGTCAGGGTTGAAAGCATTAAATGTGCCGTTCAGGGCGAAACGGAACTGTGCAGCTTCGTAAGCGTCATTCACTATATCCGAACTAGCGAGAATGTGGTAGTTGTTGTTCGTCTGATCTACATTAAAATCACCGGCAAGTATCACCGGATCATTACCGCACATCTCTTCAATTTTTTTCAGCACGAGTTTTGAACTCTCATCACGGGCAATCACACCCACATGATCCATGTGAAGATTGAAAAAATAGAATCGCAGGTTGCTCTTCCTGTCTTTAAACTCTCCCCATGTGCAGATGCGGGGAAGTGCTGCGTCCCATCCTTTATTGGGGTATTCGGTGTTTTCAGACAGCCAGAAATTCCCTGAGTGAAGCAACTCGAAACGGGCGCTCTTATAAAAGACAGGGGCATATTCCCCTTTATTAATACCGTCATCCCGTCCCACGCCTATATAACTGTATCCGGGAAGTTGATCGAGCATGTCGTCCAACATGTGATGCAATACTTCCTGTGCCCCGAATATTTCGATATCATTATAAAGAATGATCTGTGTAATGACCGGATATCTGTTCTTCCATCCGTTGCCCTCTTTTGCATCGTTTTTATTATCATAGCGTACATTATACGAAGCAACTGTCAGTTCATGTGTTGAAGAGCAACTATAGAAAATGATCAATAATATGATCAATAGGCCCCGATTCAAATTTTTTCCACCCATCTTGATTTAGCTAAATTTTACCATTGTGAAATGTAGATTGTCACTGCAAAATTACCTTTTTAACCGCTTAAATGCAAACATATCGGTAATATTTACAGAATAAAGGTGGCAGCAATTACAATTGTCATTTCTTATTTTATTACTACCTTTGCATCCTAATTTTTGTAGTATAATTTCATTGGTAATGAGTAAAAAATTTCCGGAATACAATCAGTTGAATCTCTCAGAGGTAAACAAAGAAATGTTGAAGGTGTGGGATGAAAAGGACGTTTTCAATAAAAGCCTGGAATCGCGCGAAGGAAATCCCCCGTTTGTGTTTTATGAAGGACCTCCCTCGGCAAACGGAATGCCGGGCATTCATCATGTGATTGCACGTTCCATAAAAGACATTTTCTGTCGTTACAAAACCATGAAAGGTTTTCTGGTTAACAGGAAAGCAGGATGGGATACCCACGGGTTACCGGTAGAACTGGGAGTGGAGAAGACATTGGGGATCACGAAAGAAGATATTGGTAAAAAAATAAGCGTTGAGGAGTACAATGCAGCCTGTCGTACAGAGGTGATGAAGTATACCAGAGAGTGGGAGGATCTCACCCGGAAGATGGGTTATTGGGTGGATATGAGTCAACCTTATATTACCTATGACAACCGCTATATCGAGACCTTGTGGTACTTGCTTAAAGAGTTGTACAACAACGGTTATATGTACAAGGGGTACACCATACAGCCTTATTCCCCTGCTGCCGGCACCGGGTTGAGTACCCATGAACTGAACCAGCCGGGATGCTATCGCGACGTGAAGGATACCACCTGTACAGCACAATTCCTAATTAAAGAGCCGCTGCCCGAGTGGAGTGCTTTTGGCGAACCATTCTTCCTGGCATGGACAACCACACCATGGACCCTGCCCTCCAATATGTTGCTGGCTGTAGGGAAAAACATTGATTATATTGCTGTACAGACCTACAATCAGTATACAGGGAAGCCGATAACGGTAATATTGGCCAAAAACCTGCTTCACCTCTATTTCAATACAAAAAATGAATCATTGTCTCTCGATGAATACAAACCGGGAGATAAAAACATTCCATACAGGGTGCTTGATAAAATGTGGAAAGGTACTGAACTTGCCGGCATCAGATATGAACAGCTTATACCCTGGGTAAATGTAACCGACCGTGCGTTTAAAGTAGTGACCGGTGATTTCGTAACCACTGAAGATGGTACCGGGATCGTGCATATAGCTCCCACATTTGGTGCTGATGATGCGAAGGTGGGGAAAGAAAATGATGTGCCCGGGTTGACGCTGACCGACACAGAAGGAATAGACAGGCCTATGGTAGACCTGACCGGAAAGTTTTACTCTTTGAATGAGCTCGACCCCCAGTTTGTACAAAACAATGTGAATGTTGCGTTGTATACTGCGTTTGCCGGGAGATACGTGAAGAATGCCTATGATGACTCTCTCACAGATGATGATACGACCCTCGATGTGGATCTGTCGGTCATGCTGAAACAGCAAAACAGGGCTTTCCGCATTGAGAAGCATGTGCATAGTTATCCGCATTGCTGGCGTACTGACAAACCTGTGCTCTATTACCCGCTCGATAGCTGGTTTATCCGTACAACAGCCTGTCGCGAGAAAATGATTGAGCTGAACAACACGATCAACTGGAAACCCCAGTCCACCGGGACGGGCCGTTTCGGAAAGTGGCTCGAGAACCTGCAGGACTGGAACCTGAGCCGCAGTCGCTACTGGGGTACGCCCCTGCCTATCTGGCGCAGCGAAGACGGAAAAGAGGAAAAGTGTATCGGTTCTGTGAAAGAGTTGCAGGATGAGCTGCAGAAGGCGCTGGATGCCGGTATGATGACGGAGTTGCCCTGGAAAGAGTTACATCTCCAGGACTATAAAGCACTGGCATATGATCAGATTGATCTCCATCGCCCCTATGTAGACCAGATCGTTCTGGTGTCTGACAGTGGCAAGGCGATGTATCGCGAGACAGATCTTATAGATGTCTGGTTCGACAGTGGAGCCATGCCGTTTGCGCAGGTTTTTTATCCTCATAACGGTGAAGAGGAGTTTCAGAAAGTGTTCCCTGCCGATTTTATTGCCGAGGGAGTGGATCAGACGCGGGGATGGTTTTACACCCTGCATGCTATTGCATCGATGGTGAAAGGTAGTGTAGCATTTAAAAATGTTATTTCCAACGGGCTTGTGCTCGATAAAAACGGGAATAAGATGTCCAAACGATTAGGAAATGCCGTGGATCCTTTTGAAACGATTGAGAAGCATGGTTCCGATCCGCTGCGGTGGTACATGATCACCAACGCTGCACCATGGGATAACCTGAAGTTTGATATTGAAGGGGTGGAAGAGGCGCGTCGCAAGTTCTTCGGAACGCTTTACAACACCTATTCCTTCTTTGTGCTATATGCCAATGTGGATGATTTCCGCAACCAATACCCGCAGATAGCCATTGATGAACGTCCTGAAATTGACCGCTGGATCATATCACTGCTGAACACGCTGGTGGAAGAGGTAGAGCTGGGATACAGTACCTATGAACCTACAAAAGCGGGACGTGCCATTTCTGATTTTGTGAGTGATAATCTCAGTAACTGGTTCGTTCGTTTGAACCGCAAACGTTTCTGGGGCGGGGAGATGACCGATGATAAACTCTCGGCTTATCAAACATTGTATCAGTGCCTGGTGACGGTAGCGAAACTGATGGCACCCATTGCTCCATTCTATGCCGACAGACTCTATCTCGATTTGACGGCCACAACCGGAAGTGAACATTTTGAATCGGTGCACCTGGCTGATTTCCCGGTGGCTGATGCTTCGCTGATTGATAAACAGCTTGAAGAGCAGATGTATCTGGCGCAAACAGCTTCCTCCATCGTGCTTGCACTGCGTAGGAAGGTAAACATAAAAGTGCGGCAACCACTCTCTAAAATCATGATCCCGATGGTGGATGAAGCACAGAAAAGAAATATCCAGGCTATTGAAACGCTGATTCTAAATGAGGTGAATGTAAAAGAACTCAAGTTTGTGGACTCGGCTAATGAGATGCTTGTGAAAAGGGTGAAGCCAGATTTCAAAAAACTGGGTCCTCGTTACGGGAAAATAATGAAACAGCTTGCGTTGAGGATACAGGGGATGGAGAAGAGCGAGATCATTGAATTGGAGAAGAGCGGCTCTGTAATGTTGTCTGTTGATGGTCAGGAAGCGTTGATTACGACGGATGATGTGGAGATTCTCTCGGAAGATATCCCCGGATGGCTGGTGGGTAATGAAGGACGGTTGACCGTGGCACTTGATATCACCCTGAGTGATGTGCTTCAGAAGGAGGGTGTTGCACGTGAGCTGGTGAACAGGATTCAGAACCTTCGCAAAGCGAAGAATTTTGATATAACAGATCGCATCACCATTAAGCTCTCCTCTAGCCCTGCTTTTGATGCAGCTATTACTGATAATAGCGGGTACATCAAAAATCAGGTGCTGGCTGACGAGATAATCATCGTGAACGAACAGCAGGAAAATGTAATAGAAATTGATGATCAGTCACTGACTATCAGTATAAATAAAAACAATTGAGAATTATTTGTTTTATATGTATCTTTGTGCTGGAAATGATAAATGAACAATAAAAAACGCCGGTTGTTGTAATAAAACTCTGATTCCAGAAAGAGACACAGCCCTAAACACTATTTATTATGAGTGAAAAGACGAGATATTCAGATGTGGAATTGGATGAGTTCCGTGCAATCATAAATGAAAAACTGCAGGTTGCCAAACAGGAGTATGAAAATTATCGTGCTGCTGTAACCAACACTGATGGTAATGACACGGTTGATACTTCTCCTACCTACAAGGTGCTGGAAGAGGGTGCATCCACGCTCTCCAAGGAGGAAGCAGGACGACTGGCACAACGGCAGATGAAATTTATTCAGAATTTACAGGCAGCCCTGATCCGTATCGAAAACGGGACATACGGTGTCTGTCGTGAAACAGGCAAGCTGATCCCTAAGGAGCGCCTTCGTGCAGTTCCTCATGCCACGTTAAGTATAGAGGCTAAGTCGGCAAAGAAGAAATAATTACCAGTGATATGACTATTTCCGTGGTATTGGTGAACAAAATGGAGAGGGGTTTGAAATATGGAAAATAGAGTTCACAGGACATGGGTTGCCGTGGCTGTCGTTTTTTTGGTACTTCTCGTCGATCAGCTTTCCAAGATATGGGTGAAAACACATATGGGATTGTACGACACTATTCATATTACCGACTGGTTTAAGATTTATTTCGTAGAGAATAACGGGATGGCTTTCGGTATTGAAGCCGGCGGAAAGCTTTTTCTTTCACTTTTTCGCATTATAGCGGTTGTGCTTATTGTGTTTTATATCAAGAGGCTGGTGAAGGATAATTATAAAACCGGGTTTATCATAAGTGTGACTCTCGTGCTTGCGGGGGCCTCAGGAAATATTATTGACAGCATCTTCTATGGGGTTATATTCGAAGCCAGCTACCCCGGTCATCTCTCCTCCCTGGTATCCTGGGGTGAAGGGTACTCCTCTTTCCTTCATGGTAAGGTGGTAGATATGCTATACTTCCCCATTATCAGCGGTACCTATCCCAAATGGGTGCCGTTTGTGGGAGGGCAGGAGTTTCTATTCTTTCGGTTCATTTTTAATATAGCCGATTCAGCAATAACTGTGGGTGTTATTCTGATTTTACTTTTTTACAGGAAAACGTTATCCTATTCGTTGCTCTCCAGGAAAGAGCGTGAAGATCTTGAAAAAGAAAAAGAGATTACCGGTGAAATATAAAACTGTTTCATATCTGTTTTTTTCCCTGCTGTTGATCATGATAGTCTCCTCTTGTCAGAACCGACCAAAGGAGGTTCTGAACAGAAAGAACATGGAGCAGCTGATGTATGATATATACATTGCTGAGGCCACTCTGGAAAATGATTATGGCAATTTCAACACTCCTGAAAAAAAAGAAGCTTACATCAATCAAATCTTCAGGGCTCATGATGTTACTCAGGCAGAGTGGGATACCTCTCTCTCCTGGTATTCTGACCGAATAGATTTATACCTGAAGATGAATGACTCTGTAAAGGTACGTTTACAACGTACCCGGAAAGAGATTGACAAGCAGCTGCAAAGGCTGAATGCGCAACAGGTAGTGAATCCGGCACTTTTATCTCCATCCTATATTCCTCCCGTCTATACGTTCTCAATGCCCGGCATAAAAAAAGGATTTTTTTTCCTGTTGGATTCAGCAGAGATTTCTTCCAGCATATCAACAGATCAATTCTCTTTTACATTCAGTGTGATAGGTGTCCCTCCGTTCTTTAACGCCAGTTTATTGGCCTCGCTAACCCTGGTGTATGCAGATACCGTTATTTCACAATCCCAGTCAATAGATGAGAACAAAACATACACTATGGCTGCTTCAAGATTCATACCCGGAGACACATTAACACAAATAAATGGATTTGTTCATTTGGACGACTCCTCAGCCGTTGTTCCCGGCATTCAATTGTATAACATCTATCTCGGTGACGGTAAAAGAGACTCGCTGGACCTACATACCGGGGAGGTGCAACCTCATCTCCTTCAACCCAGGGATCAAATAAGAGTGGATACTGTGACGATGGTGAAATAAAATCATATTGAAAAAAGCAATCTGCCATAATGATTCAATTTTTATATAATTTGCTATATTTGCAGACGAAAGCGGAAAGGAAATAGAGATACTTTAACATTTAAATAATCATTACTTTATATCAAATGGAAAAAAAGAGAGTTTACACCTTTGGAAACGGCGCGGCCGAAGGGCGGGCAGATATGAAAAACCTGCTTGGAGGTAAAGGAGCGAACCTTGCTGAAATGAATTTAATTGGTGTTCCCGTACCTCCCGGTTTTACAATTACCACTGAGGTTTGTACTGAATACAACGAGCTAGGCAAAGAATATGTGATCAGCGTCCTGAAAGAAGAGGTGGAAAAGGCTGTTTCCCGGATTGAAGAGCAGACCGGCACAAAATTTGGAGACAAGGAGAATCCCTGTCTGGTTTCTGTTCGCTCAGGTGCACGTGTATCTATGCCCGGCATGATGGATACTGTCTTAAACCTCGGTTTGAATGATGATGCAGTGTTGGGAATCGCTAAAAAGTCGGGCAATGAGCGTTTTGCGTGGGATTCTTATCGCCGTTTTGTGCAGATGTACGGTGATGTGGTGCTCGGACTAAAGCCTCAGAGCAAGGAAGATGAAGATCCCTTTGAAGAGATCATGGATGAAATGAAGAAATCGAAAGGGATTGAGCTGGATACCGATTTCACCACCGATGATCTGAAAGAGCTGGTGAAAAGATTCAAAGCTGCAGTGAAAGAAAATACAGGCAATGATTTCCCGGTGAATCCATGGGATCAGTTGTGGGGAGCTGTCTGCTCCGTTTTTGACAGCTGGATGAATGAACGTGCCATCCTCTACCGCAAGATGAATAACTTCCCCCAGGAGTGGGGTACTGCCGTCAACGTGCAGGCAATGGTGTACGGGAATATGGGTAAGACATCCGGAACAGGTGTTGCTTTTACCCGCGATGCAGCTACGGGAGAAGATATCTTCAATGGTGAATACCTGATCGATGCACAGGGTGAAGATGTGGTGGCAGGTGTTCGTACTCCGCAGGAAATCACCCTCGAAGGATCACGCCGATGGGCAAAGATGAAAGGTATCTCCGAAGAGGAGCGTGCAGCCAGTTTTCCCTCGCTTGAAGAAGCACTGCCGGCATGTGCGAAAGAGCTGATAGAAGTGCAACAGAAGCTGGAGGATTATTTTAAAGATATGCAGGATCTTGAGTTTACCATTCAGGATGGTAAGCTCTGGATATTGCAAACACGCAGTGGTAAACGTACCGGTGCTGCGATGGTAAAAATTGCCATTGATATGCTCCACCAGGGGTACATCGATGAGAAAACCGCATTGAGGCGTTGTGATCCCGAGAAGCTGGATGAGTTGCTTCATCCTGTATTTGACAAGAAAGCGCTTGCTCAGGCAAAACCGGTTACTCATGGGCTGCCGGCATCACCGGGGGCGGCTGCAGGACAGGTTGTTTTTCATGCTGATGAGGCAGAAGAGTGGTACAAGGATGGTAAAAAGGTGATACTCTGCAGGACAGAGACCTCCCCTGAAGACCTGCGTGGTATGGCATCGTCACAGGGTATTCTCACCGCCCGTGGAGGGATGACCTCTCATGCGGCTGTTGTAGCACGTGGAATGGGTAAGTGTTGTGTATCGGCAGCCAACAATCTGGTGATCGATTATAAAGCACGCACCATGACAATTAACGGTAAGGAGTTGAAAGAGGGTGACTGGATATCGCTGGATGGCTCTACCGGGAACGTCTATGAGGGTAAAATAATCACTCAGGATGCCGAGATTGATGCCGATTTCAATGAACTGATGAAGCTTGCTGAAAAGTATGCACGAATGGATGTCAGAACCAACGCCGACACCCCTCACGATGCGCTGGTAGCCCGTAACTTCGGGGCGAAGGGTATTGGATTGTGCCGTACCGAGCACATGTTCTTCGAGGAGGACAAGATTGTCACCATGCGTGAGATGATCCTGGCGAAAGATGAGGAGGGACGTCGTGAAGCGCTGGTGAAACTGCTCCCGCTGCAGAAAAAGGACTTTGTGGGAATTTTCAGGGCCATGGACGGTTTTGCCGTGACCATCCGTTTGCTCGACCCGCCACTGCATGAGTTTGTGCCTCACGACGAAAAAGGACAGATGGAGATGGCCAAAGTGATGGGCATCTCATACAAGGATATTCACGACCGTGTGGAAGGGCTTATGGAGTCTAACCCAATGCTGGGCTTGAGGGGTTGCCGTCTTGGGAACCTTTATCCCGAGATAACAGAGATGCAGACACGTGCCATTATTGAGGCTGCGTTAGAACTGAAGGAGGAGGGTGTGAATGCCATACCGGAGATCATGGTTCCACTCACCGGCATTGTGTATGAATTCATGGCGCAGAAAGATATCATTGAAAACACCATTCAGAAGGTGTTTGCCGAGAAGAGCGACTCCGTGAAATATAAGATCGGCACGATGATTGAGATTCCACGAGCCGCACTTACGGCACATAAGATAGCGAAGGAAGCCGATTTCTTCTCCTTTGGCACCAATGACCTGACGCAGTTGACCTTTGGTTACAGTCGTGACGATGTGGCCAAGTTCCTTCCGATGTATCTCGATAAGGGTATTCTGAAACATGATCCCTTCGCCGTGATTGATCAGAACGGTGTGGGACAACTTGTTCGCATGGCTGTGCAAAAAGGTCGCGAAGTATCTCCTACGCTTAAATGCGGTATCTGCGGTGAGCACGGGGGTGAGCCTTCCTCGGTTAAGTTCTGCCATACTGTTGGACTGAATTATGTCTCCTGTTCACCATTCCGCGTACCTATTGCCCGTTTGTCAGCAGCGCAGGCTGCAATAGAAGGATAAACAGGAAGATAAAACAGGAATGTGACAGAGACGACCATCCGGTCGTCTCTGTTCTTTATATCTACTCCTCACCGATATTTCAAGGAGTCAACCCTTTATAACTACTTTTAACCATCAAACTATTTTGCAGCTATGTGGATTATCACTACTTTTACATCACTATTTTTAAACAGATTTTTCTATGAAGCATTCATTTAAGATAATCCTTCTGCTGCTTACCTTGTCAGCTACACAGTATGTTAATTCTCAAAACAATGTGATTGACGAGATCGTGTGGGTGGTGGGTGACGAGGCCATCCTTAAATCGGAAGTGGAAGACTATCGCAAGGAGATCCTGATGCAAGATCAGCGCATCGAGGGCGATCCTTACTGTTTCATACCAGAACAACTGGCCATCAGGAAGCTCTTTCTCGATCAGGCCAAGCTGGACAGTATAGAGGTACAGGAATCCAATGTGAACCGTACGCTGGAGTACCTGGTGAATGAATATATCGCATCCACCGGCTCTGTGGAAAGACTGGAAGAGTATTACGGAAAGAAAATATCCGGTATACGCGAGGATCTGCGGCAGCAGATACGCGAGCAACAGCTTGTGGAAGGTGTGCAACAAAAACACTTCGGCAGTGTGCAATTGACACCGTCAGAAATAAGGAAGTATTACAACACCCTGCCACAGGATAGTCTGCCCTTTATTCAAACCACCCTGGAGGTGCAGATCATTACTGCTGAGCCTAAAATACCACTGGAAGAGATTGACAAGGTGAAATCCAGCCTGCGTGAATATACCGATCAGATCAATAATGGCGAAAAGGAATTCTCTACACTGGCACTATTATACTCCGAGGACCCCTCCGCCATTAAAGGAGGTGAGTTAGGCTTTATGAACCGTTCAGGATTTGTACCGGAGTTTGCCAATGTGGCATTTGCACTGAATGATCCCAAAAAAGTATCCAACGTGGTAGAATCGGAATATGGCTTTCATATAATCCAGTTGATTGAACGCAGGGGTGATATGGGTAATTTCCGTCATATTCTGCTGAAGCCTAAAGTACCACAGGAGTCACTTGATACGGCACTTGTCCGTTTGGATTCCATTCGCATCGGAATTATTGAAAAAAAGATTTCTTTCGACGAGGCAGCCACATTTCTCTCGGCCGACAAAGATACACGGAACAATAAAGGGATCATGGTGAATAACATGCGCAGCGCCAATTCAGGTACACCCCGCTTTGCGTTGAACGAACTGAACCAGGATATAGCGAAAATTGCCGGAGAGATGCAAACGGGAGAGATCTCTGAGCCGTTCATCATGCTTAACGATAAAGGCAGACAGGTAGCCGCGA
The DNA here is from genome assembly GCA_015478855.1 of Proteiniphilum sp. Taxonomy (GTDB): domain Bacteria; phylum Bacteroidota; class Bacteroidia; order Bacteroidales; family Dysgonomonadaceae; genus Proteiniphilum. The sequence goes on along the minus strand of JADMKJ010000119.1, from coordinate 21,091 downwards.
TGATTAAAATAACCACCCGCAACGAAGGACACAAGGCCACGATCAACAGTGATTATCAGATTGTGAAGCAGATGGCTGAGAATGCCAGGCAACAGCAGCTGGTAGATGAATGGCTGCAAAAGAAAATTGATAAAACCTATGTGCGTATAGACCCCGACTGGCAGGGATGTGAATTCAAATACAAAGGATGGCAAAAGTAACACCTTTTTTTTAAGATGAAAAGACAAGGTCCACAATTGATACAGGAAAGCATACTTCTCTTAAGTGTGCTTTTTGTCATCATGGCGTCAGCAAAAGCACAACAACCTCCTGCCAGGTCATCAGCAACGCCGGACATTCAGATTGTTGAACTCAGACAGGCAGACTTATGGAGCAAGAGAACCGGTTTTGATGCAGAGATCTTTACCGGTAATGTAATCTTCTTTCATGAAGGAGCATTTATGTATTGTGACAGTGCTTATCTGTATCAGCAGACCAATACATTTGAAGCTTTCAGTAATGTGAGGATGGAACAGGGTGATACCATCTTTGTTTATGGTGATTACCTGCATTACGACGGCAACACGCGGCTGGCAAAGCTTCGGGATAACATCCGTATGGAGGACCGCACAGTTACCCTTTTCACTGACAGTCTTGATTTCGACCGTGCAGCCAATCTGGGATATTACTTCGAGGGGGGGATGCTTGTGGATGAGGAGAATGAGTTAACCTCTTACTGGGGACAATATGACCCTGATTCAAAACAGGCTCTCTTCAGCGATAGTGTGAAGCTGGTGAATGAAGATTATATTATCTACGCTGACACACTGAAATACAACACTGAATCGAAATATGCCGATATCCTGGGCCCTTCACGCATCGTTTCTGACAGCGGCTATGTCCATACCAGCAGGGGATGGTATAACACGGCCACGGATGATTCCCGTCTGCTGGATCGTTCGGAGGTATACAGCAATGACGGGATGAAAGTCCTTATCGGTGACACGATTCTCTATAACCGGCAAAGCGGCGTAGGAGAGGTGTTTGGTAACATGTATCTCGAGGACAAGGAGAAGAAAGCCATACTACAGGGTAATTATGGTTTCTACAATGAAAAGACCGAGTACGGACTTGCTACTGATTCAGCCTTTGCCATCGATTATTCCCAGCAGGAAAGCATGTTCGTGCATGGTGATACGCTGGTGATGGAGACTGATTCGGTGAATCGCGACATCAAAGCGTTCTATGAAGTACGTTTCTATCGTTCCGACATCCAGGGAGTGTGCGATTCACTACATTACTCATCACGTGACTCAATGGTTTATATGATTGGAGATCCCGTTATCTGGAATGAAAATAACCAGATCCTGGGTGATCAGATTCATATTTATCTGAACGACTCAACCATTGAAAAAGCATTGATCAAGGATTATGCGCTGGCTGTACAGGACAGACTGAATGAACAACAATACAATCAGTTATCAGGAAGGGATATGACCGCTTATTTTCGTGATGGCGATTTGTATCACGTGCTGGTGGAGGGCAATGCAGAATCGTTATATTATCTTGTTGAAGAAGATAGTACCATTATTGGATTGAATAAAACAGAGAGTGCCTATCTCTCAATGGATATAGAGAAACAGCAAATCAAAAGACTGAAGCTTTGGTCATCAACAAAGGCAGTTACTACTCCTTTACCACAACTGAACCCTGATGATGCCCGTTTGGGAGGCTTTATCTGGCTCGATTATTTACGTCCTACAGGTCCCGGCGACATCTTCCGTAGCAATGAGAGACGCAGTTCAGAAGCGACAGAGCCACGTCAAAGGCGTTTTCAGAGAGAAGATATCACATTGTAACGTGGATACAATTTGCCCGTCTGCTATCTATTTTTTATATTTGTAATAACTAAAACAGTGAAATCGTATGGGCAGTTTCTTTTTCTATAACAACAGAAAACCACGTAAATTCAACTATACGCCTATCTTATTCAATGCGGAGGAAGAAGCACGTAAAGAAAGGTTACAAAAGCGAATTGAGGATGTAAAAAAAGAGATGGGTGTACTCCCTGAGAGTGATGAGGAAGACCAGAAGAAGAAAGAGTTTAAATCTGAGTTCATCTCACAAACCCGGCATTTGAAGAAACGGATGGAGGGTGATGCTACAGGAAGACAATCATTTTTTGCCAATAACGGGTTACTTATTATTATCCTTGTCATTCTTTTTGCCATCTTCTTTTTCTGGCTTTTACGGTAGAAATCAGACAAACATATTATGCCGGATATCATACATCTTCTTCCCGATTCAATTGCCAATCAGATTGCTGCCGGTGAGGTAATCCAACGCCCCGCCTCGGTAGTGAAAGAGTTGGTTGAAAACGCTCTCGATGCCGGTGCATCTCACATCACGATTTCGATCAAAGATGCAGGACGTACGCTTATACAGGTGATAGACGATGGTAAAGGTATGTCGGCGACAGATGTACGTATGGCGTTTGAGCGGCATGCAACATCAAAAATTAAGAATGTGGATGATCTGTTTGCTCTCACCACCATGGGTTTCCGGGGTGAGGCACTCCCATCCATCGCCGCTATTTCACAGGTGGAAGTGAAGAGCCGCAGGGAGGAGGATGAACTGGGTACGTTGGTGGTTATTTCAGGCTCGAAGCTTGAGAAACAGGAGTTCATCTCGTCTGCCGTCGGCACCTCCATCTCGGTGAAAAATATCTTCTTCAATGTGCCGGCAAGAAGAAAATTTCTTAAGTCAAACGAAACAGAACGACGCAATATCTTTACGGAGTTTGAACGTATTGTACTGGTGAATCCCGATATTGAGTTCACACTCTTTGAGAATGAACTGGAAACGCTTCATCTGCCTAAAGCAGGCCTCAGGCAGCGCATTGTGCAGCTGGAGGGGAAGAATGTGAATCACCAATTGATAGAGATCGAGGAGGAGACGACACTAGGTAAGATTCACGGATATGTTACACGACCTGAGTTTGCCAAAAAAGGGAGGGTGAGTCAGTTTTTCTTCGTCAACAACCGTTATATAAGGCATCCTTATTTTCACAGGGCGGTGATCTCCGCTTTTGAGCCGTTGATTGCGGCGAATGAAAAACCCGGCTATTACATCTATCTTCAGGTGCATCCGGATACGATCGATGTAAATATCCACCCCACCAAGAGTGAGGTGAAATTTGAAAATGAACAGGCTCTCTGGCAAATACTGATGGTTACAGTGAAGGAATCACTCGGTAAATTCAATGCAATACCTACGATCGACTTTGATACAGATGATGCTCCTGATATACCGCTGTTCGATCCTTCGCGCAGCGCTTCCATGCCCCGGGTGAGCGTAGATCCTACCTATAACCCTTTTCGAAACCCGCATACGGGAGCACGTCCATCATCTCCTCCTTCCTTTGAATGGGAGCAGCTTTATAAAGGGTTTGAGCATGAGAATGAGTCATTGTCCGGGAGAGAAGGAAAGACACATGCAACACTTTTCAGACCTGCCGGGGAGGATCAAAATCAGCCCGAGACAGCGTTGTTCCCGGAGCATTACCAGTTTAAACAAAAATATATCCTCACTTCGGTAAAATCAGGGCTGATGGTCATTGATCAGCATAAAGCGCATGTGCGTATACTTTTCGATAAATACCTGGAACAGATAAAGAATAAGAGAGGTGTTTCCCAGCGTGTATTGTTTCCGGAGGTGCTTGATCTCTCCGCTTCAGAAGCAGCTGCACTGCCTTCCATAATGGAGGATCTGGAGGCGCTTGGTTTTGAGCTGAGTAACCTTGGTAATCACAGTTTCGCCGTGCAGGGTGTACCCTCTGAGATTGAGAATGCTGATCCCTCATTGCTCATTCGTTCTATGATTGGTAAAAGTCTTGATACAGGGAGTGATGTAAAATCCGACATTCAGGAGTCCATAGCGCTCACACTCTCCAATATGACAGCTATTCCTCATGGAAAAACACTCACCTCTGAAGAGATGTTGCTTATTGTAAGTCAGCTTTTTGCTTCAAGAACGCCCACTTATACTCCCGATGGTCAGAAGGTTGTAACTGTGATATACGATGCTGATATTGAGAGGAAGATGATATAGATATACCTAATCTTAAAATTAAAAATGATGGACTACTCTTTTTGTGGAAACAGTGGACTGCAATTGCCCAGGATATCATTGGGATTGTGGCACAATTTCGGATTTGCAGATGATTATGAAACGGCACGCGAGATGGTGATTCACGCTTTTGAGAAGGGTGTAACCCATTTCGATCTGGCCAACAATTATGGACCTCCTCCCGGGTCGGCAGAATCGAATTTCGGGAAGATCGTGAGAGATAATCTTGCATCCCATCGTGATGAGATGATTATTTCGTCTAAAGCAGGTCATTTGATGTGGGAGGGTCCCTATGGCGATGGCTCATCGAGAAAGAATCTTATGGCGAGCATTCATCAGAGCCTGAAGCGGACAGGGTTGGACTATTTCGATATTTTCTATTCCCATCGTTACGATCCCAACACACCTGTTGAGGAAACAATGCAGGCACTTGTGGATATTGTCCGGCAGGGGAAGGCCCTCTACATAGGGATCTCAAAGTACCCACCCCGTGAAGCGCGAAAAGCATTAAACTACCTGAGTGAAAGAGATGTGCGCTGTCTTATTTTTCAGGATAAGTACAGTCTGTTTAACCGCAAGCCGGAAGAGGAGATACTTGGCATCACAAAAGAGTTTGGTACAGGGTTTATCGCTTTTTCACCATTGGCACAAGGTCTCCTGACCGATAAATACCTGCAAGGTATTCCCGATTATTCACGTGCTGCTGATCCTGCAGGTTTTCTGCAAAAAGAGCAGGTTACACCTGGGCTGGTGGAGAAGGTGAAGCAGTTAAACGTGATTGCCGGACAGCGCGGACAGACAATGGCAGAGATGGCGCTGGCATGGGCGCTGAGAGATGAGAGGGTTACCTCACTTATCGTGGGTACACGCAATGTGGCTCAGTTGAAAGATAATCTGAATGCATTGCATAACCTCTCGTTCACGCAGGCAGAATTGAGTCAGATAGATACTATTCTCGACGGTGCTTCGTTGTGATATCACAACTGCTTTGTCTGATGCAATATCAACTGAGAGATTCAGAATGAAAAAAATTGGAGTAATCCTTTTATGGTTCTTTGTATTCGTTTTTTCCTGTGTAGATGAATCGTCTCACCTCACTATCCCCTATGCACCGGTAAGTTTCAGGATAGAACTGACTGGTCCTGACTATCTGTTGAGGACTCCACTCTCTTTCATTACCTTTTCGGAGAAAGAGAAACGTCTTCCTTCAGACCGTCTGGGCTATGCTGGATTACTGGTTGTTTCCGATGCAACAGGTAGTGCTCTCTATGCATATGATCTTTGTTGTCCCCATGAAGATAGTAAAGTGATAAAAGTGATTCCCGAAAGCAATGGCAGCGCTGTTTGCCCCCAGTGTAAATCGGTTTTTGTGACCATGTACGGACAAGGCAGTGTCGTGTCGGGACCGGCAAGAGAATCTTTGCAAAAGTATACTGTTATTCCTCTTCAGTCAGGCAGCTATAGTATCACGAACTAGTTTCACACAAGATAGATAGGAATAAAGAAATACATTTTTAACAATTATGATTTTATTCAAAAATCTTCTTTTACTATCTTTGCAATCCTGATTTCTTCTTCAGGCATTCACATCACAGTTCTAACATTATACTAACTCCTTTTTGGATGAGAAAAGTCTATATTTTTTCTTTATTACTGGTTACAGGTCTTGTTTTATCACAGATAGTTCCCCATTTGCTGGGTGATAGCTTTTATTCATTCAAAACAGTTACCGACGGACTATTGTATATCTCACTTGCCTTTATCATGATCAATGTAGGGCGTGAGTTTGAGATCAATAAAAAGCACTGGCGCAGTTACACCGTCGATTATTTCGTTGCCATGGGCGCAGCCGCCTTTCCATGGGTATTTGTCGCATTGTATTATTTGTTCGCCGTGGCACCTCCGGAGATGCAGATTTGGAATAACAGCGATATCTGGAAAGAGACTTTTCTCTTAAGCCGGTTTGCAGCACCCACATCCGCGGGGATACTCTTCACGATGCTTGCAGCCGCGGGATTAAGACATACATGGGTCTATAATAAAGTACAGGTGCTGGCTATCTTCGACGATCTGGATACCATATTACTGATGATCCCTCTTCAGATTCTTATGATAGGGATGCGTTGGCAGATGTTCGTGATCCTCGTCGTTGCTGTTGTGTTGATCTGGCTGGGCTGGAAGAAAATGAACAGCTACAATTTGCGGCAGGATTGGAAATCAATACTATTATTCTCAGTACTGATGTTTGGTGTGATCCATGCCATCTACCTGCTCTCGATGCATTTTTATGGTGAAAGCGGTAGTATACACATAGAGATTCTACTTCCTGCCTTTATTTTGGGGATGATAATGAAATTGGATCACAGTGTGGTTCCATCTAAGGGTGATGAAATGGTTTCATCTTTTATCTCTTACTTCTTTATGCTTCTGGTGGGCTTGAGCATGCCTCTTTTCCTGGGAATTGATTTCGTTGCTGTAGCCGAGCAATCACAATCGGTAATCTCCCAAATACCTATGCTCCCTTGGGGTATGATTGCCATACATGTGGTGTTAGTTACACTTATTTCCAATATTGGGAAACTCTTCCCTCTGTTATTCTATAGAGATAGACAGGTAGGGGAAAGGCTGGCTGTCTCCATAGGGATGTTCACCCGTGGGGAAGTGGGTGCAGGTGTGCTCTTTATAGCCATAGGATATCATATGAGCGGAGTATTACTGGTGATCTCTGTTTTGGCGATGTGTCTGAATCTGCTCCTCACGGGATTCTTTATAGGTTATGCAAAGAAACTCGCATTGAGGTCGGCTCAGGAGATGTTGCATAAGAATGCATCACCGGCACTTTAAATTAATTGGGTTGAGGGATGGAGAAATTCACTCAAATGCTTTGAAAACCGGATAAACATATTTACATTTGCAGTCGCAAAAATGAATTACCCTGGTGTGGGAGAATTATTGCGAAAGTAGCTCAGTTGGTAGAGCACGACCTTGCCAAGGTCGGGGTCGCGGGTTCGAGTCCCGTCTTTCGCTCTGGAAGGAGCTAATGCATTTCCCGATTTAATCGTTAAGTTCTAGTAAAAGCTCAAGGTCTGCTCGGATGGTGGAATGGTAGACACGCAAGACTTAAAATCTTGTAACCATAACGGTTGTGCGGGTTCAAGTCCCGCTCCGAGTACGGATTGCAGAGGATAAAGCCTTGATATACTTTTGATATCAGGGCTTTCCTTTTTATACCAGTATACCATTAAACATTCAATCCGGTTAGCACTCCAATGTGGCTGACTGATACGCAATTATTATAACACCATGTCTAAACAATACAACAAAAGTTACATTTTCGGTATCACGCTGGTGGCCACGCTGGGAGGTTTACTCTTCGGTTATGACACTGCGGTAATCTCCGGAGCGGAGAAATCGATCCAGGCTTTCCTTGTCGATCCCCTGGGGTTAAGCACCTGGATTCACGGAGCCACTGTCTCAAGTGCCTTGATTGGCTGTATTATAGGCGGATCAATCTCCGGATTTTTTTCTAATCGTATAGGCAGACGTCAGACGTTACGTCTTGCAGCACTGCTCTTCTTTCTGTCGGCATTGGGATCAGCTTTTCCTGAAACCATCTTCTTCACAAAGGGAGCGCCCTCCACCGGCTTGTTACTAGCTTTCAATTTTTATCGTATCATAGGCGGAATAGGTGTTGGGCTTGCCTCAGCTGTTTCACCCACCTACATCAGTGAAGTTTCCCCTGCCGGCATACGGGGGCGGCTGGTCTCTTTTAATCAGTTTGCCATTATCTTCGGGATGCTGGTGGTCTATTTTGTCAACTGGGGCATCTCCAGGGGACAGACAGTGGAGTGGATAAACGATGTTGGCTGGCGATATATGTTTGCCTCAGAGGCAATCCCCGCTTCACTCTTCGGCATCATGCTTCTATTTGTGCCTGAGTCGCCCCGGTACCTGGCGCTTAAGCGTCGCGACGAGGAGGCCCTCAGCGTGTTAACGAAGGTGAACTGCACCCTGCAACGGGCCGAGAAGATACTGGGTGAGATCAAAGGGACACTGGGCGACAGGGTACGAGCGAAGGTCACCTCCTACGGGAAGAAGGTCATCATCGTGGGTATCCTGCTTTCAGTCTTTCAACAGTTCGTTGGTATCAATGTAGCGCTCTACTATGCCCCGAGAATTTTTGAGAGCATGGGTGCTGCTAAAGATGCCTCGATGTTACAGACCATCATCATGGGGCTGGTGAATGTAGTGTTCACCGTGCTGGCAATACTGACGGTCGACAGATGGGGAAGGAAGCCCCTGCTGATCACCGGCTCAATAGGTATGGCAATAGGGATGTTCGCCATCTCTGCTCTCTCATTCAACAATGTCATCGGTATCTCCACGCTGGTCTTTATCATCATCTATACAGCATCGTTTATGATGTCATGGGGCCCTATCTGCTGGGTGCTTATTTCTGAGATCTTCCCGAATAAGATAAGAGGACAAGCTGTGGCCATAGCTGTCGCATTCCAGTGGTTCGCCAACTACCTGATTTCATCAACCTACCCGGCGATGATGGAGTTCAGCGGAGGGATGACCTACGGTTTTTACGGTGTGATGGCTGTGCTGTCGGCCCTCTTTGTCTGGAAGATGGTCCCTGAAACTAAAGGGCGGTCGCTGGAGGAGATGGAGAGCCTTTGGCGAAAGCTTTAAGCCAGATGAACCCAACGATCATGGCCATGCCGGAGGCGATGAGCACTGATAGTTTGGCGATGTCGCCATATAATTCGTTTTGGGGAAAAGCGAGGTTCGACACAAAAATGGACATTGTGAACCCGATTCCGGCCAGGATGCCTACGCCGATAAACTGGGACCATCTTATCTTCCCCAATTCTGCCAGCCTGAGCTTGATCATAAGATAGACTGCAAGGGAGATGCCAATAGGTTTCCCAAAGAACAGCCCCAGGATGATGCCGATAGAGAGAGGAGTACCCAGTCCTGAAAGGGAAGCTGATGAGATTACAATACTTGTGTTAGCAAGTGCAAAGATGGGGATTACAAAGAAATTAACAGGAATATTGAGTCTGGTCTCAAAGCTGGCCATCTTGTTTGCAGGAAGTAAAAATGCTAGTATTACACCTGCAATTGAAGCGTGAACACCCGATTGGAACATGCAGTACCACATCACTACACCCAGCATCATCATGATCAGGGAGCCTGATCTGTTGTGAAGAGAACGATTCACGAAAAATATGATTACAGCAAGCAGAAGCACCGGCAATAGCCACTCAATCTGCAAGCCACTACCGTAGAACAGTGCGATGATTACAATGGCACATAAATCATCGATGATAGCCAGTGCGGTAAGAAAAACCTTTATGGAACGTGGTACAGCTCTCCCCAGCAAGCTGACGATTCCCAGTGTAAAAGCAATGTCTGTTGCTGTGGGGATCGCCCATCCGCTTGAATAGGTCGTTCTTCCTGCAATCAGCATAAAGATCAATATGGGAAAAACCACTCCGAAAAGTGCAGAAACAGCAGGCAGCATCATCCTTTTGGGGGTGGAGAGCTCACCCACTGTCGCTTCTCTTTTAATGTCGATAGCCACATGGAAAAAGAATAGCGTCATCAACGCATCATTGATAAAATGAGTGACGGTGTGGGGCAGATGAAGTAGGTGAAACCCCGGGATCTCGCTCTTCCAGAAACCGGAATACAATACTCCTGCACCACTGATGTTTGTGATTATTAGTGACAGGATCGTACAGCAAAGCAAGAGCACACCCAGTGATCTGCTGTCGTTAATTATTCGTTGAAATAATCTTTCAGATAGTTGTAAAGGTGTATTTTTAGTACTCATTAATCGATACCTCAATAGACAGATTTATCGAAGAAGGAAACTTAAATCATCTTCATGGGAGAGTTCAAGAGGATCCTCCCCATATCTGAAAATACGTGTGTTACGGGTGCCCATCAGTACCAGCTCCTTTTCTTCAAGCAGAAGCATCGTTCCTTCACGGAGACCCACAACGAACAGATTCCTGTTCACCTCAATGAACTCATTGATACGTGTCTCGCGTGTTTCACCTCCATGATTTGAGGGGTTATCATCCAGGTAATGAGGATTGATCTGAAAAGGAATAAGATTTAACGTTTTAAACTTTTCAGGTTGCACGATGGGCATATCATTTGTGGTGCGTAATGTGGGGCAGGCGATGTTTGATCCGGCACTCCAGCCAATGTAGGGAGTTCCTTTTTTTACTTTTTTGCGGATCGCTTTCATCAGCTTTTTTTCCTGCAACATTTTTACCAGCTGCCAGGTGTTGCCTCCTCCCACAACAATGGCATCGGCATTTTCAATGGCTTCCACAGGATTTATAAAACGGTGGATGCTGGTTACATGATGTCCTATTTCAGCGAAACGGGAATTAACTTTTTCTTCATAGGCTTCAAATGAAAAAGTTACAGCTGCATAAGGGATGAAAATGGCATTCATAGGTTTATCACCCAGGAAATCTCTTATATTATTTTTGGGATAATCAAGATATTCTTCACCCGGATTGGTGGAATTGCTTATTAACAGAAGTCTCATATTACTAAAAGTGTTTGTTGATGAAGTGCAAATGTAAAGAAAAATAGGGCATGAATGTCATTATTTACGGTCAAATTAGACTATTTTTGTAGTTCAACGTATGAAGGAATGGAATCAATTTTACGAAATATACGCACTGATCTGAGACTCACAATGAATGGAGTCATCTCTGCCAGCATGAGGGAGAAAGGGATTAATTACCGTATGAATTTTGGAGTGGATATTTTAAAGATTAAAGAGATAGCCGGAAAATATGAACCCGGATCGACGCTGGCTGAGGTTTTATGGAAAGAAGATGTACGTGAGATGAAGATTCTCGCTACGATGCTTTATCCATCTGCATCCCTTACGAAAGAGACAGCAGACAGATGGGTGATGGGTATTTCTAATCAGGAGATCCGCGAACAGGTATGCAGGAACCTCTTTCAGGAGGTGGCCTTTGCGAACCTGCTGGTAAATGAGTGGACAAAAGATGAGGATGAAAAGATTCGCACAACAGGTTACTGGCTGTTTGCCAGATTATGCATTATCCGATCTGATGTGATGAATCAGATTGAGATAGATCAACTGCTGGACGATGCTGTCAACGATTTAAAGAGTGAATCGCTGTTACTTCGTCAGTCGGCATTGAATGCACTGAAATTCTACGGCAGAATTTCGTCCTTGAAAGCTGAGACTGTACTTCAGAGAGTCTCTGTTTTTGAAAATTCAGCTAATCTCCTGGAGAAAGAGATGCATGATCAGCTTCTTTTTGAATTTGGATATACCGGTTAATGCTTGTAATTTTTCCTGATAAAAAACATTATCAGGAAGAGATTCAGGATTAGAAAACCTCCTGTCCCGGCAATAAAAATCCCCTTCCATTGAGGAAGAACAATAAGTGATACTATTGCTGTTGATGCGATGAGCGCAATAATTACCCACAAAACGGTGAGAATTGTTTTCCTTTTAACCATAGAGCTGTTATTTACCTACAAAAATATTATATTTATTCAATCTGTTTTTTCATCCAATTCAATATATCAGTGAGGACTTCGGGGGAGATGGTTTGTTCTGTGGTGGCATATTCATTCATCTGTCCTGTAGTACTCTCCTGAAATAGATGATTCAACCCGGGATATGATTTTGTTACACCCTGGTAATTACCTCCTCTCTCCAGTGCCTTTTTTATGGCAGTAAGATTTTTTTCTGCCGGCACCTGTGTATCGTTCTCTCCATTTATCGCAAACACGGGGCAGGTGACCTTCCCGATGCAAAGAACCGGGTCTAGTGCGAGAAAGCTGCGGTATCCGGGGGTAATCATGCCGTTGTACTGACTGCGAATGTAGGGTTCCTTCTCCACTTTCAGTTTTATTAAAAGAGGGAGTTGTTCCCAGAGGAATGACAATCGATCACGTAACGCGGTTCTGTCGCTCTCAGAGCCATTCCATTCAAGAAGACTCTCAAACAGCTCGCGATTGAACTTTTGAATCTTTTCAATTGTCTCCGGTTCTATTCCCTGCTGTCTCAGGGAATTGTCGTTCTGGTCAAGCACCACTTCTACTCCTCTGGTTCCCGGGCCTGCCATCATCACAATAAACCCTATCTCATTGTCCGTCGCAGCAACCATGGGAGCGATGATACCTCCTTCACTGTGACCCAGAAGACCGATGTGTTGAGGATCAATCTCTCTCCTTTGCTTCAGATAATCCACCGCAGCATGTGCATCCTCGGCAAAATGCTGAATGGTTGCTTTGCTGTAGTCACCTGTCGATGCACCCACACCCCGCTTGTCGTAGCGAAGAACAGCAAAACCGTTACGTGTGAGGAAGTCAGAAATTACAAGGAACGGCTTATGACCAAACAATGTTTCATCGCGGTCATTGGGACCACTTCCTGCAATGAGCACCACTGCAGGGAAAGTGCCTGCACTGTCAGGCAAGGTAAGTGTTCCCGCCAGGGAACGAATCTCTTTTTTGTCGGTAATGATCGTTACCTCTTCCGATATATAGGGTAGGGGTGTTACCGGTGTTTGCGGACGATGGAACTGTGGTCCCTCTTCATGCATCAACAGAAGAGGAAAAGGTATACCCCCCTGATTTAAAGTTCCTCTGATGGTATCGTTCACCAGGGTGCCATTGTAATATAACCCCAAACCGGTAGCTACAATCTCCAGTTTGTGATCTTTGAAGCTTGTTCTTGTTGTTGGCAGGCCAAAAGCAGCCTGATCGGGACTGTCCATCTTTGTTGTAAGAACTGTGTCATTCATCTCAATATGAAAGACCAGTCGCAGTTTTCTGTTCTGTACCTCTAATGATCCACCCCAGCTACCTGTGATATCCTGCGCAGAAAGAGTGATGACGGCAGAAAGAAAGAGGATGGTAATAACTGTTTTATTCATGATGATAGGGTTCATTTTTTAATATTGTCATTGCACGGTAAAGCTGTTCTGCAAATACTACTCTCACCATCTGATGTGTAAAGGTTAATCGTGACAGCGACAAAAGCTCATTTGCCCTGTCATATATTTCCCTGGAAAAACCATAAGGACCTCCCACAACGAAAACCAATCTTTTTGAGACGGTGTTCATTTTTTTCTGAATGAAACGGGCAAACTCAACAGAACTGTATTGCTTCCCTTTATCATCCAGTAAAACAACATGATCCGAAGGCAGCAAGGCTTTTTGAATCAGGTTTCCTTCTTCATTTTTTTGTTCTTTCTCTGAAAGTTTTTTCCTGTTTTTCAGATCAGGAACAACTGCCATTTCAAAAGAGATGTAAAAATTCACTCTCTTCCTGTATTCATCGATGATTTGTGTAAATAACAGATCATCTGTTTTTCCCACTGAAAGCAAAATAATCTTCATTCTTTCAATACAAATTTTATCAGCAGTAAACAATCTGCAGTGTCGCTGAGCAGGTAGTTTATCGGGTCCGGCAAAGATAAGATCAGAGGAGTTGAGAAATAAGACCCCGTGATATTAAAAAAGCCATGGTTAGCAACAAATATAGCTGTTTATTTCGTACTTTTGCAATGAAAATTTTGTAAATTTATAACAATTTGGGCATTTTAGGTGTTTAGACCTAAATGCTGCTGTCTCTATTGAATATGGAAGAGAAAGAATTGATAAGTGACCTTATTAAACTGGCCTTTGCCGAAGATATTGGCGATGGCGATCATACCACCTTGAGTAGTATCCCCGGGACTGTATCAGGTAGTTCGAAACTACTGATCAAAGAGGAAGGTATTCTTGCCGGTGTGGATGTAGCCAGAGAGGTCTTTCGCATGTTTGATCCTGACCTGCATACAGAGGTGTTCATTCATGATGGTGCCGACGTAAAGCCGGGTGATGTGGCGTTTATGGTTTCCGGGAAAGTACGATCTATCCTTCAAACTGAACGGCTCGTGCTCAATATCATGCAGCGGATGAGTGGTATTGCAACCATTACCCGGAAGTATGTGAAACTGCTCGAGGGTACATCAGCAAAGGTGCTCGACACCAGGAAAACAACACCCGGCATGCGTATCTTGGAAAAACAGGCTGTGAAGATAGGTGGAGGCGTCAATCACCGTACAGGTCTCTACGATATGATTTTACTTAAAGATAATCATGTGGACTTTGCCGGGGGTATTGAGAACGCTCTTCTGGGCGCACAAAAGTATTTGAAGGAAAAGAACAAAACACTCAAAATAGAGATCGAGGTAAGAAGTCTAAGTGAACTTGAGGAAGCTCTTCGAGTGGGAGGAGTTGACAGGATAATGCTCGATAATTTCACTCCTGAAAAAAGCCGTGAAGCGGTGAAGATTGTGAATGGGCGTGTGGCACTGGAATCATCTGGCGGAATTACCTTCGATTCTATCAGGCAATACGCTGAAACAGGTGTTGATTATATATCAGTGGGTGCACTGACTCATTCGGTGAAGAGTCTCGATATGAGTCTGAAAGCAGTTTAAGTAGAATATGAATCAAAACGATAATAAACAGGAATTGCTCGATAAAAGATATATGCGCATGGCTTTTATCTGGGCAGAGAACTCCTACTGTAAACGCAGGAAAGTGGGAGCTCTCCTGGTAAAGGATAAGATGATTATTTCAGACGGCTACAACGGAACCCCGTCGGGTTTTGAGAATGTGTGTGAAGACGATGATAATGTCACTAAACCCTATGTTCTCCATGCCGAGGCGAATGCAATCACCAAGGTTGCCCGTTCCAATAACAGCAGCGATGGTGCGACACTCTATGTCACCTCATCACCCTGCATTGAATGCGCTAAGCTGATCATCCAGGCTGGAATAACACGTGTAGTCTATTCTGACGCTTATAGGCTGAGTGATGGGATTAATCTTTTAAGCAAAGCGCATATCGGGCTTGTTTCCGTTGAGATGGACAAATAGAATATAAAGAAGTGAATTGAATGGATTCAGAAAAAAAAATGAGAACCTGGCTTCCTTTATGGATTGGTATAGGTATAGCTCTTGGGATATTTATTGGAAGCAAGTATGGTCAGTTTGGCAGATCGGGTAGAGTGGAAGGGACCGGCAAGATTGATGCGGTACTAAATTATATCCGTGAGTCATATGTAGATACGGTGAACATGCGAATGTTGGTGGAAGATGCTTTACCTAACATTATACAGGAGTTGGATCCTCATTCAGAGTATATTTCGTCTGCTGATATGAAACGGGTGAACGAAGATCTGGAAGGTCACTTCTCGGGTATTGGTGTAAGTTTCTATGTGTTGAGAGATACCATCGTGGTGACTAGCATTGTGCCGGGTGGTCCCTCAGAAGCAGCGGGGATACAGCCATGGGACAGGATAGTGATGGTAAATGATACACTTGCGGCCGGGGGGAAGATCCAAAATGATGATGTGTTGAGGAAGTTGCGCGGTGAGAAAGGGTCAGAAGTGAAGTTGGGAATCAGAAGAGATAACGGAAACCGGCTGCATGAGATCACCGTTACCCGTGGTGATATCCCTATGAGTAGTGTGAATGCAGCATATATGCTCACAGACAAAACAGGGTTTATCAAGTTGGGTAGAAACTTCGGGTTTAACACATTTAGTGAATTTATCTCTGCCATATCAAAATTAAAAAGTCAGGGTGCAAAAGCATTTATGATAGATTTAAGAGGCAATGCCGGGGGATCACTTGAAATTGTGGTGGCCATGGTGAACGAGTTTCTTGACAGAGGAGATCTTATTGTATATACAAAGGGTCGTAATTTTCCACGTACCGATAACTATGCCAACGGTTCGGGCACATGCAAGGAGGATGATGTGGTTGTATTGATAGATGAGTTAAGTGCTTCGGCCAGTGAGATTTTCGCAGGGGCTATACAGGACCATGACAGAGGGTTGGTTATTGGCAGACGTTCTTTTGGAAAAGGACTGGTGCAAAGCCAGCGAAATTTCCCCGATGGATCAGCAGTAAGACTCACTGTCGCCAGATATTATACAGCTTCAGGCAGATCAATACAGCGCGGATACGAAAAAGGGAAGTACGATGAATATGAGATGGATGCCATCAATCGTTATCTCGAAGGAGATTATATCAATGTAGATACGATGAATAATCTCTCTCCCTATAAAACGTTGGGAGGAAGAATGGTGTATGGAGGTGACGGTATTATGCCCGATATTTTCGTCGCTCGTGATACTGCCGGCATCAACTCTTATTACAATTCAGTTGTCAATATGCGATTGGATGAAAAATATGCAATGACCTATTCCGATATGTACAGGAAAAAATTAAGCCAGTTTGAAAGCTGGACTGATCTGTATGCTCATTTACAACAGCAGCCGCTATTGTTGAATCTTGTTAGTTTTGCCGATCATAACGGGATTAGAAGAAGACCCTATTATATTCAAGAGTCCGCATCACTTTTTGAAAATACTATCTCAGCCTATGTAATAAGAAACTTCTTCGGTGAGGAAGCATTCTGGGCAGCATATTATAAAAATGATCCACTGGTGAAAAAAGGAGTTGAATTGATTGAAACGGGAAGAGCTTCGTATCAATCAGTAGTGAACGAGAATTATAAGTAAGGGTGGTGTTTTTCCGCAACTTATATGATTAATTTGCCTAACACCCCCAGGTCATGGATAAAGTTTATTACTTTGAACTTTTATTGTGTTAATGTGAATGAAAACTAAATGCTAAATATATGAGTAAGATCTTCCAGAATTTCTTGTCCAACAGGGTTCTATCCCGGTTTACTATTTTTATGATAGACAATCTGATGATCGTTTTTTCATGTTTTTTCATGTATTTTGTGAGATACGGTTTCACAGGGTTAACACTGGAGGTGAGGCATGATGGTATGATATTGTGTCTGTTACTAGTTATTTTTAATATATTGACATTCATTTTCTTTCGTACATTCAGCGGTATTCTGCGTTTTTCATCTTTTGCCGATCTTTTAAGAGTCACCTATGCATTAGTCATGGGTTATGCTCTCTCCTATGTAGGTGTCGTTGTATTGCGAAATTTTAACTCTGCATTTCATCTCACCAATGTAACCTTCTTCGCTATTTTCTTCCTCAATATATTCTTAATGATATTCTCCAGAATACTGGCGAAAGAGGTTTATGAAGCAATTACGGGCAGAAGCGTGAAACCGGTGAATGTATTTATTTACGGTACAAAGCAGGCGGGTATAAGTGTGGCAAAAGCACTCAAGGGCAACAATGAATTCAATTACCGGGTTTTGGGGTTTATCTCTGACGAGAACCACATGATTGGTAAGGAACTGATGGGTGTGGTCATTCATGCGAACGATGAGAATCTTTTCAGAACACTGGAGGCCAAGGATGTGAAGACCATTATCGTATCGCCTCAGAAGATGGAAGAGATAAAGAATTCAAACCTGCTGGTCAATTTCGTGGATCACAATATATCCCTGCTTACCACGGTTCCCGTCAACGAGTGGAGTGGCACCATCATCAGCAGGGAGCAGTTGAAAGATGTGCAGATTGAGGATCTGCTACCACGTGATCCCATCCGCATCAACATGATGGAGATAGCTTCCAATATTGAGGGGAAACGTATCTTGGTTACCGGTGCTGCCGGTTCCATCGGGAGTGAGATCGTACGGCAAATAGCCTCCTTCAATCCATACAGCATCATCCTTATCGATCAGGCGGAGACACCTCTGCATGATATGCGTCTGGAGCTGCAGGAGAAGTGGAGGGAGCTGCGCACAGAAATTGTAGTGGCCGATATAGGCAATGCTTCACGTATGGAGAAGGTTTTTGCAAAGACACGCCCTCAATTTATATTCCATGCAGCTGCCTACAAGCATGTACCCATGATGGAGGACAATGTGTCCGAGTCGATACAGACAAACGTTCTGGGAGCAAAGATTGTGGCTGATCTGGCGGTGAAGTATAATGCCCATAAGTTCGTGATGGTCTCTACTGATAAGGCGGTGAATCCTTCCAATGTGATGGGCTGTTCAAAAAGAATCTGTGAGATTTATGTGCAGGCGTTGGCAAAACATGTGGAAAGAACCGGTCAAAAGCACACACAATTCATCACTACACGCTTTGGAAATGTCCTGGGGTCAAATGGTTCAGTCATCCCGCTGTTCAGGGAGCAAATCAGGAATGGAGGACCCGTGACGGTTACACATCCTGAGATTATCCGTTATTTTATGACTATTCCCGAAGCTTGTCAGCTGGTGCTTGAAGCCGGCTCTTTTGGCAAGAACGGTGAGATCTATATTTTTGATATGGGTAAACCGGTGAAGATACTCGATCTGGCCAAGAGGATGATACGTCTGTCGGGATCCAAAAATGTGAAGATTGAATTCACTGGCTTGCGCCACGGGGAGAAGCTTTATGAAGAGTTGCTGAACGCGGCTGAACATACCAAGCCTACCTGCCATGACAAGATTATGATTGCCCAGGTACGTGAATACGAATATGCGGAGGTGAGTCAGAAGATTGAAGCACTGATTAAAACATCCTACGATTATGATGATATGCGTACCGTGAAGAAGATGAAAGAGATCGTCCCTGAGTTTCAGAGTATCAACTCACCCTACGAAGCGGTAGACCGATTGCTGGAAAAGATGGCGAATGATACTGCATTGACAAAAGGTTAATGTAGATTCCTTATTCACTCAAATCAGTTTGTGTATCACATAATTTAGTATAATAACCCCCTTGTGCATACAAAGCGGCGTGCTGTCCCGACTCAACGATGAGTCCTTCCTTCAGGACGTATATTTCATCGGCATTTTTAATGGTTGATAACCTGTGTGCGATCACAATGGTTGTACGGTTCTTCAACAGGTTCTCCAATGCTTCCTGAACAACTCTTTCAGAGTCGGAATCCAGTGCCGATGTGGCTTCATCCAGAATCAATATCTCCGGGTTTTTTAATATGGCCCGGGCAATACTCAACCGTTGTCGCTGTCCGCCCGATAATTTCCCGCCGCGATCGCCAATATTCGTATGGTAACCATTCTCGGTCGCAACGATAAATTCGTGGGCATTGGCAATCTTAGCCGCTTCAATAATCTGACTTTCCGTTACATCAGATACCCCGAATGCAATATTATTGTAAAATGTATCATTAAATAAGATGGCATCCTGATTGACATATCCCACAAGAGATCGCAGATCATGCAATTTCGCCTCTTTAATATTGATGTCATCAATATATATACCACCTTTCTGAATATCGTAGAAACGAGGCAGAAGATCGGCCAGCGTTGATTTCCCAGATCCTGATTGTCCCACAAGGGCTATCGTTTTGCCTTTTTCTATGTTCAGGCTTACCCCCTTGATTACCCAGTCATTGTTATACTTGAACCACACATCTTTATATTGTATGGATCTGAGAAAAGGAAGTTTTCGCGGATCCTTTGGCTCAGCGATCGTGTTTTCGGCATGCAGTATCTTATCGATACGTTCCATCGAAGCCAGTCCCCGTTGTATTGCATAAGCCGATTTTGAGAACTCCTTCGCAGGATTAATGATGCTATAAAAGATCGTCAGGTAGTAGATAAAGGTGGCGGCATCGATCAGACCGTTGCCATCCAGTATCAGGGAGCCTCCGAACCAAAGCACGATAGCAATGGTGATGGTTCCCAAAAGTTCGCTCATGGGGTGTGCAAGCTGTTGCCTGCGGGCTATCCTGTTGGACATCCGCCTGAACTCATTGCTTCCCTTGTGAAACCGCCCTGAAATCTTGCTTTCTGCATTGAACGCCTTGATAACCCTCAGTCCGCTTAAGGTCTCTTCCACCTGCGACATCAACTCGCCCCACTTGCTTTGCGCCTCAAATGAGCTTCTTTTCAGTGTCCTGCCCACCCTGCCCATGATAAAACCCATTCCCGGAAGCACGACCAGCACGAAGAGCGTGAGCTGCCAGCTCAGGATGGTCATAGTCGTAAGATAGATAATGATAAGGATGGGGTTCTTGAACAGCATATCCAGTGAGCTCATGACGGAGTTCTCCACCTCATTCACATCTCCCGATATCCTTGATAATATATCTCCTTTTCTCTCCTCCGTGAAAAAACCGATGGGTAGGGTGAGTATCTTGTCGTTTATCCTGTTGCGGATATCTTTCACCACACCTGTTCTGATAGGTATAATAAAGTAAGATCCCAGATACGCGGTACCTGTCTTCAGAAGAGTCATCACAATCAATATAACCGCCAGCATCATCAATGTGAAACTGCTGCCGTGTGTCTCCATAAATTGGGTAATGAACCAGTTCACATTGTTAAATGCAGTATCGATAACGGAATAATCAGGACTGGACCATGGGATAAATGAGAATGACTTCGTGTTCACTTTAAACAGTACCTGCAGGATTGGTATGATGGTTGCCAGTGAAAAGACATTCAATATAGCCGTAAGGATGTTGAAAATAAACGTCAGTGACAGATATTTTCTAAATGGAGGCAGGAATCTTTTTAGTATTTGTATAATACCTTTCATCTATCGTATGCTTGTTTTAGTATTGTTGCCAATAAAGGCACTCTGAATAATAGCACGAAGATACGCATTAAATGTGATTCGATCGAAATAGTGATTCGTTTTTCTGGTGACAGGTGTTCATTTATACCGTGCATCTCCGGGAATAAATCAGACATGTTACATGAGAATGGAATCATTTTTTGTCGTTTTCCATGATAATTTGAGTCGGACTCAACATTTTTTTAAGTCTGAAAGCTCAGCGATTTTTATTAAAAATAGATGATTCCGTTTTTCGTTTCAAAATTATAAAAAAAAGATGATTTTTTTTTGATGTTTTACTCTGCTGATTATCTTGATTTTGCTTTCTTCCCGGGGGGGTGGGCAGAGAAATAGTTGAATTTTATTCGTTATTTTGTTTGGATGGTAAACAAACTATCCATATCTTTGCACCCGCTTTTGAAAGGAACACCACCTTGATGGAGCAAGCGAAAAGC
>JADMKJ010000118.1:15311-17933 GCA_015478855.1 Proteiniphilum sp. | reverse complement strand
GCGGTATGGACGGGACTCGAACCCGCGACCCCCTGCGTGACAGGCAGGTATTCTAACCAACTGAACTACCACACCGTTTTTCTTTGCTCCTCTCCCGGAGCGGCAACCTTCACTATTTTCAGCCCGCTGAAACCAGCTCTGCTGAACCATCGTTCCGATAGCGAGTGCAAAGGTAAGCATAATTTCCAAATCTCAAAATTATTTACAGAGATTTTCCAATATTTTTTATGCTTATTTCTACTTTTCACCTTGCACCAGCTGCCGGATGATTCCTTACTTCTGAGACTCAGTCTCTACATGATTCCTGTACAGTTTGTCGGCTTCGAACCGAACAGATGATCACCCATATACACTACCCTTTTGCTCTTCTTCAACTGTATGGAACTTACAGAGATAGTGATCAGGGCGTACCTTTTCGTACTAAGCTTCTATTCTCCCTCTATATAATTGGATCCCCAGTGATACCCGGGCCTGCCAATTCGTCGTCACCTCCTATTCCTCCTCAACAGAAGGGGTCTCTTTCAACCAGTGGTCGAACCAGCGGAAGAACTCGCGCTGGAACAGGATGCCGTTCTGTGGCTTCGCGATCCAGTGGTTCTCGTCGGGGAAGATAAGCATCCGCGACGGGATATCACGCAGTTGCGCGGCGTTGAACGCCATCATCCCCTGTGATGCCAGGATGCGGTAATCTTTCTCACCGTGGGTGATCATAAGGGGAGTGTCCCACTTGTCGACGAAGCGATGGGGTGAGTTCGCATAAGTACGTTGTGCCGTGGTATTGCTCTTATCCCAGTAGGGACCGCCCATATCCCAGTTGGCGAACCACATCTCCTCGGTCTCGAGGTACTGTGCCTCAAGGTTGAAGATGCCGGCGTGCGACAGGAACGCTTTGAAGCGCTTGTCGTGATTGCCTGCCAGCCAGTAGACCGAGAAGCCGCCGTAGCTGGCGCCCGTACATCCGAGGCGGTTTTCATCGACGAAAGTCTCCTGCGATACCGCATCGATGGCGGAGAGATAATCTTTCATGTTCTGACCGCCATAATCACCACTTATCTGCTCCAGCCACTCCTGTCCGAAGCCGGGCAGACCGCGGCGGTTGGGGGCGACAACGATGTAACCGTTGGCAGCCATCATCTGCAGGTTCCAGCGGTAGGACCAGAACTGGCTCACCATGCTCTGCGGACCACCCTGACAATAAAGTAGCGCCGGGTACTGCTTCGTCGGGTCAAAATCGGGCGGGTAGACCACCCAGGTGAGCATCTTCTGACCATCGCTGGTGTCGATCCATCGCTCTTCCACCATACCCATGTTCAGTTGATCGAGCATCTCCTTGTTCTCCTGTGACAGGTCGGTGGCTTCTCCCGTATTGATATCCACCACATAGATCTCGGGAGGCTGTGAGAGCGACTGCCGCTTGGCAATCAGCCTGGCATTGCCGAGGGCGACAGAGGTGTAATCGTGCATCCCTTTGGTGACGGGCATGATTTCGCCTGTCGTGACATCGGCCTTGTAAAGTTGTGTGGTGCCCTGCACCGGGGCAATCATCCAGAGGGTCTTGTTGTCGCTGTTCCAGACGAAGGCATCGCAGTTGTAATCGAAGCTTTCGGTCACATATCTTTTCTCACCCGTAGAGAGATCCATCACGAAGAGGCGGTTCTTATCGGATTCATACCCGTCCCTCTCCATGCTCTGCCAGGCGAGATGATTCCCGTCGGGTGAGAACTGCGGGTTGACATCATACCCTTCCATCCCTTCGGTCATATTATGTGTTTCACCACTCTCCAGATCATAGAAGTATATATCTGAGTTGGTAGAGACGGAGTAGGCTTTTCCAATCTTCTTGCGGGAGGTGTAGGCGATGGTCTTGCCATCGGGACTCCATGCCAGCTGCTCCATACCGCCAAAAGGTGCCAGTGGCGACTCGTAGGGCTCTCCCTCAAGCATATCCTTGATATTGGTGAGCTTGTTGCCACTCACATCGGCTACGAAAGGATGAGATACGCTCTCCACCCAATGATCCCAGTGCTTATACATCAGATCGTCCACCACACGTCCCGATGCCCGGGGCAGATCGGTATACTGTTCACCGGGATTGGTGGTACTCTTCACACTCTGGACAAAGAGCACCCTGCTGCCGTCGGGTGAGTAGGTGAATCCCTCGATGCCTTCCTTCAGGTTGGAGATCTGCGTCATTCCTCCCCCGTCAGGATTGATGGTCCATATCTGTGAGGTGCCGGTCTCATTGCTAAGAAAAGCAATCTTCTTTCCGTTGTTAATCCACTGCGGGTTGTTCTCCTGCGTGTTGGTGATGGTGAGTTGTTTCTTTTCCGTGCCATCGCTCTTCATGATGAACAGCTCGGAATTGGTCTTATTCTCAGTGATGCTGACGTAGGTAACCTGATAGAGGATATGGGTCTTGTCGGGCGACACCTCTACGCTCCCCACACGGCCGAAGCTGTGAAGCAGCTCAGGGGTCATGATACCGTTCTCAATAACCTGTTTCTTCTTGCCGATGATCTCACTCAGTTCGGTCACTTTGTTTTCTGCTGACGGGTTACAGGATAACATGCTGCCTGTGATAACAATTGCCATAAATAGTGTATTGAGTTTCATAATACGTTA
>JADMKJ010000118.1:2081-15211 GCA_015478855.1 Proteiniphilum sp. | reverse complement strand
ACGTTAGTATGTTTGAACGTTTGTATGTTTGAACGTTTGTAAGTTAGTTCGTTCGTAAGTTTGTACGTTCCGGGTTACTGCTGAAAGCTAAACCCCGAACCGCTGTCCTTGCCAGGTTTCTACCTCCAGAGCTTATTGCTTATCGCTTATTGCTTACCGCTTATCACTAACTCCCGAAACGCTGTCCTTGCCAGGCTTCCACCTTCAGAGCTTATTGCTTATCGCTTATTGCTTATCGCTAACAGCTTACATCTTAAAACTATATCCCATACCGCAGCCCTAAACAAACTCCCACCTGAAAGCTGATCGCTGACAACTGACCACTGACCACTGACTACTGACCACTGACCACTGACAACTGACCACTGACAACTGACAACTATTATACAATCATCCCATCCTTCATATGAATGGTGCGGTCGGTGATGGAGGCCAGCTGCTCATCGTGGGTGACGATGATGAAGGTCTGGTTCAGCTTGTCGCGCAGCTCGAAGAAGAGGTTGTGCAGCTCGATCTTATTGTCGGTATCGAGACTACCCGACGGCTCATCGGCGAAGACCACCAACGGGTCGTTAATCAGCGCCCGGGCGACTGCCACCCTTTGCTTCTCTCCTCCCGATAACTCTGCAGGTTTGTGCTCCCTGCGCTCCGAGAGTCCCATCATATCGAGCAGTTCCCTGGCCTTCTTCTCGGCCCGGGTGTGATTCACGTTGCCTATCAGCGCGGGGATCATCACGTTCTCCAGCGCGGTGAACTCGGGCAGCAGCTGATGAAACTGAAAGACAAAACCGATATGCTTGTTGCGGAAGTCGGAAAGCTTCTTCTCATTCAGGAGACCCAACTCGTTGTCGTCGATGAAGATCCTGCCTGAATCGGCTTTCTCCAGCGTCCCCATGATCATCAGCAGTGTTGTTTTTCCCGCACCGCTGGGGCCGACAATGGAGACAATCTCCCCCTTACGCACCTCCAGATCGATCCCTTTAAGTACCTGAAGAGACCCGAAACTCTTTGTGATATTTTCCGCTTTAATCATCTGCTCTGTTGTCAATACTACTTTTATTGTGCGAAGATAAGAAAAAAGCTTTACATTTTACGCAATATTAACGGGTTAACGGTTGCAAAAAATGTGCTTCGAACGCTATATTTGCAAAAGAAAGTGTTTGGCCGGCATAAGCCATCTCATGACGAAAACAGATGTTTCTCTTCGGTCGTCTGCTAAAGGCAAAGGATTTCCCGTTCCCTGCCCGGCTTCTCTTTTTGTACAGGAGGTAGCATTAAGTAAAAAACGGGATTAATTACATTTATAAATTGATATGGATATCTTACACAATATGCGACGGGAATATGAAGCGGGTGAACTCAATGAGAAAGAGATGTCTTCAGACCCGTTAGTGATGTTCGGAAGATGGCTGCAGGAGGCTGTCAACGCCGGAGTGACCGAGCCCAACGCCATGACGCTCGCCACCGCCACAACAGAGGGGAGACCCTCCGCCAGGGTGGTGCTGCTGAAAGAGGTGAACAGTGAGGGTTTCGTCTTCTTCACCAACTACCTGAGTCGCAAGGGGCGTGAGCTGCTGGAGAACCCGCATGCAGCACTGGTGTTCGACTGGCATGAGATGGAGCGGCAGGTGCGGATTGAAGGTCGCACCGGGAAGCTGTCGGCAGGGGAGTCGGATGCCTACTTCAATTCCCGTCCCGAGAATGCGAAAATCGGGGCATGGACATCACCACAAAGCAAGATCGTGAGAGACCGCAATGAGCTGGATGAGTTACTGCAAGCGACAGAGATGAGATTCGCGCACAAGGAGATACATCGTCCCGATCATTGGGGCGGCTTCCTGATAAGACCGTCAGTGGTGGAGTTCTGGCAGGGGCGACCCAACCGGCTGCACGACCGCATCGCTTTTTACAAGACTGAAGAGGGGTGGAGCAGGCATCGCCTTGCCCCCTGAAAAGAGTTATTTAATTCTTCGAACGCAGCCTTACGAGGAGTGGCTTCGGTCAGGGAATAATTTTATTTTTTGGCACGGTGGCGACGAACTCTTTCAGGTAAAAAGGTTCGAAATAGGCACTGTCCACAAACTTCTTTTCGACAAATGCCTTCTCCGCCAGGGGGATCATGCCCGATGCCAGCGGATGGATATCTTCCAGAAAGGAAGCGTTGGGATGGGTGACCACAGCACGACACTTCTCCGCACCGTTACCGAAGAAAAGCACCTTATGCCTCTCCAGCAGATCGGCATAACTATCACCATCGATGATATCAGCTGCCGTAGGGCGCACGGTAAGTAGTGACTTATCGAAAAAAGTCGCGTAGACCTCCATCCTGCGTGCATCGATCATGGGACAGAGCAGCTCATCCTCTCCCACCCTCTCAGCAATCATCGACGCCATGATCAGTGATGTGGGCAGGGCGATCATCGGTATACCCAGCCCATAACTCAACCCTTTCGCTTCCGAGACGCCTATACGGAGACCGGTGTAAGATCCTGGTCCACTGCTTACGGCAACGGCATTGAGAGTGAGGCCCTGTTCTCTGACGTAGGTCATGATCTCATGGACATACTGACCCAGAAGGGTGGCGTGTGACTGCCCCCGGAAATCCTCCCTGTGCAGGACGATTACCCCGTCGCGCGAGAGCGTACAGGAACATACAGGTGTGGCTGTTTCAATGGAGAGTATGGTACACATGCAAATAATTTAAATTCACTTTTTCTTGTACAGGAGCAGAAATGTCTTACATCACGCTGATGCTCTGCAGACAATTTACTGATGAGCCTGCAAAGATAACACATTTTTTCATTTTCGACAGGGTCCGTAAAAGCGTAAAAACATAAATGCGCAGAAATCTGACAGGGTCCATAAAAGCAAAGCAGAGTCATTAAAAACACGGCAGGATCTACAAAAGCATATCTTCAAAAGCATATCTACAAAAGCATATCTTCAAAAGCACAGTGGAGTCAAAGAAAAACCAGCAGCGTCCATAAAAGCAAAGCAGGGTCATTAAAAAAACCAACAGAGTCCACAAAAGCACAGCCGGATCATTAAAAAAACCCAGAAGGGTTCACAAAAGCACAAAAAAAACTGCATCTTGTGGATGCAGTCTTTTCTATACCTTATAGGTTTTTCTTAGTACCTGTTGCTGTCACGATTGCCATAACCACCACCGCCACCGCGGTTGTTGTTTCTTGGGCGATCGCCTTCAGTACGAGGACGAGCTACGGATACAGACAATGTACGTCCGTCGTATTCGGCATCGTTGAGTTCTTCAATGGCATGCTGTCCTTCTTCGTCGTTGGACATTTCTACAAAACCATAGCCTTTTGAGCGATGGCTGTCACGGTCAGTAATAATTTTGGCTGAAGATACTTCACCATACTCTTCAAAAAGTTCTTTTAAATCGGCGTCAGTAATCTGATAACTTAAGCCAGCTACAAAAATGTTCATGTAAAATAATTAAAATAAATAAAAAAAATAAATTATGCAGAAGTGATTAAATGAGAGAGGTTAGTGAATGACTTAACATTTGGTGTGAAGTAACTAAATAACGGCCCGCAAAAATTACTTTTGCCTGACAAAGATAGGTATAAATTAATTGTGACAAAATATTTTACTGATTATTTTACGAAATAACCGAAAAAAAAGGGAGAAAAGCGTCTTTTCCCCCAAAAAACAGGATTTTTCACCCTTATTTTTACTTTTTCTTCCTGTGTCTATCAGCTTTAAGCAAATAAGCGATAAGCAATAAGCTATAAGTTTTAAGCTATAAGCAATAAGCAATAAGCTTTTAGGTTGATGCTTTAGATGGGCAGCGGTTGAGGTGATAGTAAGGAGCAAGCACATCAGTACATCAGCAAATCGGCAAATCAGCTCATCAGCAAATCAGTACATCAGCAAATCAGCACATCAGCACATCATCACATCAGCACATCAGCACATCAACTCATCAATCTATCCCGTTTCTCTTCAGCAGCGCCTCAATCGAGGGTTCCTGTCCCCGAAAACGCTTGTAAAGAACTGTCGGTTCTTCGGTGTTGCCCCGTTCAAGGATATTCTTCCTGAATGAAGCAGCTGTCGCCTTGTCGAAGATACCGTTCTCTTTGAAGAGCGAGAAAGCATCGGCATCCATCACCTCAGCCCACTTGTAGCTGTAGTAGCCGGCAGCGTATCCTCCCGAGAAGATATGTCCGAAGGATGTGGACATGCAGGCTTCGGGGACGATGGGCATCAGCTGTACGCGTGCCATCGCCTCCTGTTCAAACGTACGTACATTGCCGTCGAACGGTTGCTCCTGTGAGTGCCATGCCATATCGAGGTAGCCGAACGAGAGCTGGCGTAGCGTGGCATAGCCGGCGTTGTAGTTGGAGGCATCGACGATCTTCTGCAGCAGTGCATCGGGCATCTTCTCACCTGTCTCATAGTGGAAGGCGAACCGGTCGAGATACTCTTTCTCGGTCAGCCAGTTCTCCATGATGTGGGAGGGCAGCTCCACGAAATCACGGTAGACGCTTGTACCAGAGAGTGTCTCGTAGGTGCTCCTGGCCAGCATGCCGTGGAGGGCGTGGCCAAACTCGTGCAGGAACGTCTCCACCTCATCGAAGGTGAGCAGCGCCGGCTTGGTGTCGGTGGGACGGGTGAAGTTCATCACGATGGTGACGTGGGGGCGGCTGTCGACACCCTCCTTCACATATTGACTCTTGAAGGAGGACATCCATGCACCCGATCGTTTCCCGTCGCGGGGGTGAAAATCGGTATACAAGACCGAGAGGAAGTCACCGTTCTCATCGAGCACATCGAACGCTTCCACCTCAGGGTGATAGACATCTATATCAGGGTTCTTCACGAACTGCAGTCCGTAGAGGTCTGTTGCCAGCCCGAAGACACCCTTCTTCACGTTCTCCAGTTCGAAGTAGGGACGTGTCATCTCATCATTCAGGTCGAAGCGGTGATCCTTCAGTTTGTCGGCATAGAAGCTCCAGTCCCACGGTTGTATCTCTATGGGTGTTCCCTCCATTTGCATGGCGAACTGTTGCACCTCTTCTACCTCCCGGCGGGCGACGGGACCGAATGCTAAGGCGAGCTGATCGAGCAGCCCGAAGACAGCATCGGCGTTATTTGCCATTCGATGCTTTAACACATAGTCGGAATAGCTATCATATCCCAGCAGGTTGGCTATCTCGAGGCGTAGGTTGACGATCTGCTGCACATTCTTCTGATTGTCGTACTCTCCACCCTTCACACTCTTGGTGTTGTAAGCCATATAGAGTTTCTCCCGCAGGTCGCGGCGGGTAGCGTACTTCATAAATCCGATATAGCTGGGTGCGGAGAGGTCGAACATCCACCCTTCTTTTCCTTTTGCTTTCGCCCTGGCTGCAGCGGCATCGGTCAGGCTCTCAGGGAGTCCCGCCAGGTCGGCCTCGTCGGTGAGCAGCATCTCATAAGCGTTGGTCTCACGCAGGTTGTTCTGTCCGAAGTCGAGCGTAGCCTTGCTTAGCTCCATAGAGAGCGCACGGTATTTCTCCTTCCCCCCGGGCGACAGCGTAGCACCGCTGTTCTCAAAGCTTTCGAAGTATTTTTCTACAAGACGGATCTGTTCAGGTGTGAGCCCCGCACTGTTACGTGCATCATAGACCGCTTTCACCCTTTTAAAGAGCGCCTCATTGAGGTTGATATTGTTGGAGTGCTCCGACAGCTTAGGGCTGAGGCGTTGCGAGATCTCCATCATCTCGTCGTTGCTCTCCGAGCCCAGCAGGTTGAAGAAGACACTGCTTACACGGTTCAACATCTCTCCTGAGTGTTCCATTGCCTCAATGGTATTTTGGAACGTGGGAGCTTCGGTGTTGTTAGCAATCAGGTCTATCTCCGCCTGATTTTCTGCAATCGCTTTGTCAAAAGCCGGTTCGAAATGCTCAATCGTGATCTGGCTAAAGGGAGCTGTAGCGTGTGGTGTGGCATAGGGTTTTAAAAATGGATTATCCTGTGCCGGGGCAGTTGTCATCATCATTACAGAAAAAATTGTTAATAGGGTTTTCTTCATAAAATTTTCTTTACATTTGCGGTATACATTATGGGAACAAAGATACATTATTTTTACAATTCTCAAAAAAAACAGGAGCTACTCGCTAAAAGCTGACTGCTAAAGCCAATCAGCTGAAAGCATCATCAGCCCGGCTAAAAAGCTTACCGCATATAGCTTACGGTTTATGGCTTACTGCTCACTGCTGGTCGATGATCGCTGAAGGCACAAACAGCTGAATGCATCATCAACCCCAGCTAAAAAACTGATAACTGATAACTAAACTAAATAA
Source organism: Proteiniphilum sp. (assembly GCA_015478855.1). Lineage (GTDB taxonomy): Bacteria > Bacteroidota > Bacteroidia > Bacteroidales > Dysgonomonadaceae > Proteiniphilum. Next base: position 8,903 of record JADMKJ010000118.1, on the reverse strand, counting down.
AACATGACTACAACTGACAAGACGAGTGAAAAGACGAAAACTACCCGGACAAGAAGCAAAGCGAAAGCAAGTGCTGTAGGGGCCAAGAAAAACTTTATCCTCGATACCAACGTGATCCTGCATGATTACGACTGCCTCGAGAACTTCGAAGAGAACGATATCTACATACCGTTTATCGTGCTGGAGGAGCTGGATAAGTTTAAAAAGGGAAGCGATCAGATCAACTTCAACGCCCGTGCTTTCGTACGCGAGCTGGACCTGATCACCGATGATGACCTTTTCTCAAATGGTGCCGATCTGGGAGTAGGTAAGGGAAAACTTTACATCGTGAATGCATCGCAGCACAATAGTAAGATCGACGATGCATTTCCCGAAAAGATACCCGACAATCGTATCCTCGCCGTAGTTTCTGAAGTTGCCGACAAGCATCCTGAGATGAAAACTATTCTTGTATCGAAAGATATCAACCTGCGGATGAAGGCACGGTCGCTGGGCATGCTCGCAGAAGATTACATCAACGACAAGGTGACCAACATCGATATATTTGATCAGGGTGAGATGGTGATTGAGGGGATCAACCCCGACCTGATCGACAAGATCTATGCACAGCCCGCAGGGGTGGACATGGATGAGTTCTCTTTTGATGAACAGATTGATCCCAACCAGTGCTTCGTCCTCAAGAGCGAGCGTAACAGCGTGCTGGCACGATACAACCCCTTCACACTGAAGATCATAAAAGTGACCAAGGAGACCAACTTCGGCATTCAGCCACGCAATGCAGAGCAGACCTTCGCACTGGAGATACTGAACGATCCTGATATCAAACTGGTGGGCCTTACCGGTAAGGCGGGCACGGGCAAGACCCTGCTGGCACTGGCGGCAGCACTGAAGCAGCACAACATCTACAGTCAGATACTGCTGGCTCGCCCCATCGTTGCTCTCTCCAACAAGGACATGGGATTCCTGCCGGGGGACGAGAAGCAGAAGATCGCTCCCTATATGCAGCCGCTGTTCGACAACCTCAACGTGATCAAGTCGCAGCTGGGACAGAACAGTGGCGACCTGAAACTGCTGGATGACATGCAGAAGTCGGGACAGCTGGAGATCGAGGCACTTGCATTTATCCGCGGACGGAGTCTCACAGAGACCTACTGCATCATCGATGAAGCGCAGAACCTCACCCCGCATGAGGTGAAGACGATCATCACCCGCGCAGGTGAAAAGACCAAGATGGTGTTCACGGGTGACCTGCAACAGATTGACTCACCCTACCTCGACAAGCAGTCGAACGGTTTGGCTTATATGATCGACAAGATGAAAGGACAGAATCTCTTCGGCCATGTGAACCTGGTGAAGGGCGAGCGAAGCGAGCTCTCCGAGCTGGCGAGCAACATCTTGTAGTACAGGGCCTGCACCTAACGGTGTAGGTGAACGATCAGGATATCATTGATATATTGCATGCTTAGCTGTCCGGATTCATTCCGGCAGCAAAGTGTGCAATCTTTTTTTTCATCACCTTTCCCTCTTTGCACATGAATCCCCCATCCCACATCCCACATCCCACATCCCAATTCCCACATCCCAATTCCCACATCCCACATCCCACATCCCACATCCCCCATCCCACATCCCAAATCCTACATCCCAAATCCCAAATCTCACATCCCACATCCCACATCCCAAATCCCAATTCCCACATCCCCCATCCCAAATCACAAATCCTACATCCTACATCCCAAATCACAAATCCCAAATCACAAATCCTACATCCATATTCCAAATCCTTTAACTTTTCATTATCTTTGCATCACAATAGAAAAATATTGAAGATGCAAAAACCTACCATACCCAAGGGAACGCGTGACTTCTCACCTGAAGAGATGGCGAAGCGCAACTATATTTTCGACACGATCAAGGATGTATTCCACCTTTACGGCTTCCGCCAGATTGAGACACCGGCGATGGAGAACCTCTCCACGCTGATGGGCAAGTATGGTGAAGAGGGAGATAAGCTGCTCTTCAAGATCCTTAACTCGGGGGATTTCCTCTCATCGATGAGTGGGGAGGATCTGAAGGAGGGCAACGCTGCCAGAACCGCTACCCGTATCTCGGAGAAAGGGCTGCGTTACGACCTCACTGTGCCCTTCGCACGCTATGTGGTGATGCATCGCAACGAGATCACCTTCCCCTTCAAGCGTTACCAGATACAGCCTGTATGGCGGGCGGACCGTCCACAAAAGGGTCGTTACCGCGAGTTCTTCCAGTGCGATGCCGATATCGTGGGGTCGGACTCACTGCTCAATGAGGTAGAGCTGGTGCAGATCATGGATGAAGTGTTCACACGTCTCGGCATACACGTCTCGGTGAAGCTGAACAACCGCAAGATCCTCTCGGGTATCGCAGAGATCATCGGTGAGGCGGACAAGATCACCGACATCACCGTGGCAATAGATAAGCTGGATAAGATAGGACTGGAGAAGGTGAACGAGGAGTTGGCAGCGAAAGGGATTGCCCGGGAAGCCATCGACAAGCTACAGCCGATTATCCTGCTGAACGGAACGACTGCGGAGAAGCTGGAGCGGTTAAGAACAGTGCTGGCATCCTCAGTGTCAGGAACGAAAGGTGTGGAGGAGATGGAATATATCTTCAGGAAAGCAGGTGCGCTCCCCCTGAAGAACGAGGTGACGCTCGATCTGACACTTGCAAGGGGTCTGAACTACTACACCGGCGCCATCATCGAGGTGAAAGCGCTGGATGCGGAGATGGGAAGCATCACAGGTGGTGGAAGGTACGATAACCTGACCGGCATCTTCGGACTGCCGGACGTATCGGGCGTGGGCATCTCGTTCGGTGCGGACCGCATCTACGATGTGCTGCATCAGCTGAATCTCTTCCCCGAAAGCTTTTCACACAGCACCGACCTGCTCTTCGTCAACTTCGGGGAGAGGGAGGCGGACTACCTGCTGCCCATCATTTCACAACTGAGGCAGAAAGGCATCTGCTGTGAGCTCTACCCCGATGCGGCGAAGATGAAGAAGCAGCTCTCCTATGCCGACAACAATCATATTCCCTTCGTGGCGATGGTGGGTGAGAACGAGATGAAAGAGGGTGTGATCACCCTCAAGAACATGCGTACAGGCGAGCAGAAGAGCGTCTCACTGCAGGCGTTGAAAGAAGATATTCAGCAGTTTCGGATCATCTGAAATTAAAAAGCGATATCACATCATGCAATATCGCTCCAATAGTATTTAGTCTTGTAACTGAATCATATGTTTATTATTGCTCCGGAACTTCCGGAGCATTTTTTTATCTTTTTATCCGGTCACCTCTAATCCCGTATCACCTTCACATCGACCGCGTTCATCCCCTTGGGACCGCGCTCCAGCCTGAAGGTAACCATATTGTCTTCTGCAATACCCTCTTCAGCGTTGCTCTTGTGGAAGAAAAACTTGTTCACACTGTTTTTCTCTTTGATAAATCCGAAACCACGCGTCTCATCGAAGAAGTCGACCCTGCCTGTAGGATCACCTTTTTCCTCTTTGAACTCCTGACGGGGTATAGATATCTCTATATCTTCCAGTTCGATCACCTCTTTTTTTGTGGTTTCCGGTGGAACATCGGTGATGACGCCGTTGGCATCGACATAAGCAATCATGTCCTCAAAAGAGCTGGGGGATTGCTGCTTGCGCTCCTCTTTGCGTTGTAACTTCTCTTTCTTCTTCTGTCTTTTATTCTTTTCGATCTCTTTTTTGTTGAATGAATTTGATCTTGCCATTTATACTTTTTCGATTTAATGTTTATTATTTTATATGTTAGTACGTTGAAACGCTTGAATGTTTGAACGTTGTTAAGTTAGTACGTTAGTACGTTCCAGTCTCCCACTTACAGCTTATAGCTCAATCCCAAACCGCTGCTCCTATAAAGCTTCCACTTCAAAAGCTTACGACTTACAGCTTACCACTTACAGCGCCTCACCCAAACCGCTGCCCCTGCCAATCTTCCACCTAAAAGCTTATAGCTTACGACTTACAGCTTATCGCTTAAAGCTTAATTCGCGATCGGAAGCACTCTGCCGGTGAGCTTCTGGATATCCTTCAGCATCACCTTCTCGTCCGTTGCGCAGAAAGTGAGTGCGGTACCTTTGTTGCCGGCCCTGCCGGTACGTCCGATACGATGTACATAGGTCTCCGCCACATCGGGCAGGTCGTAGTTGATCACTATGTCGAGCTGATCGATATCGATACCACGGGCGGCAATATCAGTGGCGATCAGTACCTGTGTGGTGTGCGACTTGAAGTTGGTGAGCGCACGCTGCCGTGCGTTCTGCGACTTGTTACCGTGGATGGCCTCACTGCCGATACCTGCCTTGCTCAGTGAGCGGGCAATCTTGTCGGCACCGTGCTTCGTGCGGGAGAAGACCAGCACCGATTTACGCCTGTCCTTCTTGAGCAGGTCGATCAGCAGCTCTTTCTTCTCAGGCTTCTCTACGAAGTAGATAAACTGCTCGATGGTGTCCACCACCGAGGAGGTGGGGTCGACCTCAACCCTAACCGGCTTATTCAGGATAGAACGTGAGAGCACGGTAATGGAAGAGGGCATGGTGGCCGAGAAGAACAGTGTCTGTCTCTCTCTTGGCAGGAGAGGCAGCAGCCGCTTGATATCGTGGATAAAGCCCATGTCGAGCATCCTGTCCGCCTCATCGAGCACGAAATGGCGGATGGCATGCAGACTGATATAACGCTGGTTGATCAGGTCGAGCAGACGTCCCGGCGTGGCGACCAATATGTCGACACCTGCCTTGAGCGCGTTCACCTGTGCCTGTTGTTTCACACCGCCATAGATCACAGTGTGACGTATGCCGGTATAAGTGGTGTACTCTCTGATGCTGTCGTTGATCTGGATGGCCAGCTCACGGGTAGGTGTGATGATCAATGCTTTAATCTCTCTTCTTTTGCCGTGGGTCTTGTCCAGATACAATTGCTGAATGATGGGAAGTGCGAAGGCGGCAGTCTTTCCTGTGCCTGTCTGTGCCAATCCGAGGATATCGCGGTTGTTAAGCGCCGGGATGATGGCTTGTTGCTGTATGGGTGTGGGAGTAGTATATCCTTTTTCTTCGAGAGCCCTCATGATAGGCTCAATTAACGCTAATTCTTTAAATGTCATCTAATGTGTTTAAGCCGCCAATCTGTGGGCAGCGGTTGTTTTAATTCTCGTAAGCCGGCCGTTTTCCTGCAATGGTATCAATTAGTATTGATAGGCAGGGACATGCCCTTTTTTAACAAATGGTGGGGGAAGAACTGTATGAGTAGAACCTACACACGAATTGTTACAGGGTACAAAGATAATCAAAAAAATTCATTCTACCGTGTTTCTCAGCTTTTTCCACGATTATGACACGCTCTACCACCCCGTTCGTCACAGTTTCAGGTGTCGCGGCGAATAAAAGTTCATCGGCACATCATCTCAAAATATATTTTTATAGTCCCTCAAAAAGCCGTTTCTTTGCAAAAAATTTATACTGATGCTCTCAATTGAAAATCTCACCGTTGAATTTGGCGGATTTACACTTCTCGACAAGATCTCGTTCGTACTGAACAAGAATGAACGGGTGGCGCTCGTGGGGAAGAACGGCGCCGGCAAGTCGACACTGCTGAAGATCATGGGGGGACTGCAGAAGCCGACGCAGGGGAATGTCTCCTACCCCAAAGAGGTCACCATCGGCTACCTGCCGCAACAGATGACACTGGATAACAGCCGCACCGTGCGTGAGGAGGCATCGATGGCTTTCGAGCACCTGCAGATGATGGAGCTGGAGTTGGAGCAGCTGCACCGGGAGATGGCGGAGCGCACCGACTATGAGTCGGAGGCGTACCACGCGGTGATTGAGCGGGCTACCGACCTGCAGGAGCTGCTGCAGATGTCAGGGATACACAATTTCGAGGCGGAGGTGGAGAAGACACTGATGGGGCTGGGCTTCATGCGGGAGGATTTCGACCGACCGACGAAGGAGTTCAGCGGCGGCTGGCGCATGCGCATCGAGCTGGCGAAGATCCTGTTGCAGGCACCCGACGTGCTGCTGCTGGATGAGCCGACCAACCACCTCGATATCGAGTCGATACAGTGGCTGGAGCACTTCCTCGCTACACACGCCAACGCGGTGATGCTGGTATCACACGACCGTGCTTTCCTCGATGCGGTCACCAATCGCACCATCGAGATACTGCTGGGTAACATCCACGACTATAAGGTGAGCTACACGAAGTATGTGGAGCTGCGCCAGGAGCGCCGCGAGCAGCAACAACGGGCATATGAGAATCAGCAGAAGCAGATAAAGGAGACGGAAGATTTCATTGAACGGTTTCGCTACAAGGCGACCAAGTCGAACCAGGTACAGTCGCGCATCAAGCAGCTCGACAAGATTGACCGCATTGAGGTGGATGAGGTGGACAACTCACGCCTCAGTCTCAGGTTCCCGCCTGCGCCACGCTCAGGCTCCTACCCCGTGATCATGGAGGAGATGTCGAAGCAGTACGGTGACCACCTGGTCTTTAAGGATGTGACGCTCACCATCGAAAGAGGTGAGAAGATCGCTTTCGTGGGCAAGAACGGGGAGGGTAAGTCCACCCTGGTGAAGTGCATCATGCAAGAGATTGAACATGGCGGCAAGCTGGAGCTGGGTCACAACGTGAAGATCGGTTACTTCGCCCAGAACCAGGCGCAGCTGCTGGATGAGAACCTGACGGTGTTCGAGACCATCGACTATGTGGCGGTGGGCGATATACGCTCCAGGATAAGGGATATACTGGGTGCCTTCATGTTCGG